>DAOTTO010000604.1:0-3887 GCA_034437895.1 Anaerolineae bacterium
CCCCCGGCTCCCTCTCCAATACTTGGAGAGGGGGAGAAAAACGCATCTTGAAGTCCCCTCTCCATGCAATGGGGAGGGGATTTAGGGGTGGGGTAAATGCGTGAGCGAAAGTCCTATAAGAGCAAAAATCGGCAAAAATTAGGGGCAGATCACGCTGTATCGCGCTGAATCGTATCAAAATCACACTGCGCGGCTTCCATGCAAATTTGAGGCTACAATAGATGCGCTTAAGGAGAGCGAAACTATGCCCATAAACTCTGAAAAGACCATGCTTGTTAAAGCTGATTGGGAGACACACGATGGCAGGAATTGATCTGGTCGCGCTGGTGATTGAGCTGTGTGCCATGATGCCCACTTATATTGATAATCACATGGGACGCGCCGTCCAATATTTTGGATTGATGCTGATCGACCAGCAGGATGCTCCCCTAGCCGAAACACTTCATGACAGCGGCGATCAGAAACCCTTTACGGCCAGTGGGCTGATGCAACACGACGGCCGGGGTGATTTTCCGTTATATGGGCATGTGGAGGCAGGCGATTGTGCAGTTATTCGCCTAACGGGGCTTTCCGAATCGACAGCAGCGGCGCTGTTAGGTTATCACGATACCACGCGTAACCAATTGGCGCAGGGTGAGCAGGTCATCATCGAACTTGATCGTCTTCCTTGGGCGGTAAGGGGGATTCATCTGGCACAGCATCCTTGGGCTGGCTGCACGACCTATCAAACGCTCATCGATCAGCAGCGCCAAGCATATCCACCCAAAAGTTTAACGCTGCATTTTATCGCACCCACAACCTTTCGCAGCCAAACAGTAAATATGCCGCTTCCACTGCCCACACTGGTTTTCGGCAGCTTGCTCACCCGTTGGACAAACTTTACGTCGCATCGCCTGCGGGATTTACCGAAAGATCAATTGGATGCTTTTATCGCCCATCATCTCCTCTTAAGCCGTCATGACGTGCGTACCGAGATGATCCGGGGCAAGCAAGGCGGCAAGGAAATCGGCTTTATCGGCACGGCAACTTACGAGCTCATCCGTAAGAGCGACCATCTGACGAAACATGATCCAGAGTTAGAAGCGTTTATTCAAGCTGAACATGTGTGGTTTGCGCGGACGTTGGGGCTGCTGGCGGATTTCGCGTTTTACAGCGGCGTTGGGCGTAAGACGACAACAGGCATGGGGATGGTGTTGTAGCTAACCGCCTAAGCGTAAAGTTTGCGCGATAATGCGCTTGTCCGCGTCAGAAGATTCGCAATCTGCTAGGTCAGTCATCTGACGAAATGGGCAATGCCCAGTGGATTGGGCATATCTTGAAGGGCTTGCAATTGATCGACCAGTCACGGCGTGAACATCATGTCGGCGGCAAGCTCTATGCTATTGAGCGGCATGAAGTGCTGGATATGATGCAGCGTTATGATGTTCCACCGATTGAAAACGGAACATCAAAATAACCGGTCAAAGTGGTCAAACCGGTCAACCAGTCAGCAAGCCTGATCGGTTTGACGGGTTAGAAGTTTTGTAGTAATTTATGGTGACTTGCGCTAAATTTCATACTGACGCTTATCGGAGTCTCGTATGTCGGACGTATTCATCTCGTACTCTCGTCTCGACAAGGACTTCGTTGGGCAACTGCGCGATGCGCTGGCGGATGCCGGACAGGACATCTGGATCGACTGGGAGTCGATTCCGCCGTCGCAGGAGTGGTGGACAGAAATCCAGAAGGGCATCGCGCGCGCCAATAACTTCGTCGTCGTGCTCTCGCCCAACAGCCTGGCATCGCCCATCTGCCAGATCGAGATCGAATACGCTCGCCAACTGGGCAAGCGCATCATCCCCGTGCTGCATCTGCCCTACGAGCGCGCCGCCGCCATCGCCGCCATCGCCGCCATGGCTGCGCGACTTGCTGCCGACGACTAGGACGCCACCCGCGCCATCTGGGGCAATCGCCAGCCGCACAGCGTCTTTGATGGCAACGACAGCCAACTGAAGCACATCAACTATTTCTTCTTCCGCCCCGACGACGACTTTGCCGCGCGCTTTGACGCGCTGTTCACCATCATCCGCACCGACTACCCGCACAAGGAGCAGCACACCACGCTCGAACTGCGGGCGGCAGAATGGGATCGGCGCGGGCGGGATGTCAGCTTCCTGCTGCTGGATACCGAGCTGGCGCAAGCCCAGACGTGGCTGGCGGCTGCGGCGGGCAAGGAACCCGCGCCGACTGCACTGCACCATGCTTACATCGAAGCCAGCGCGAAGCGCACCCGCCAGTTGCGGAACATCCGCCGCGCCAGTGTGCTGGCGAGCGTACTGGCGCTGGCGAGCGTACTGGCGCTGGTGGCGCTGGTGTTCGCGGTCGGCGCTGGTGTTCGCGGTCGGCGCTTCGCTGGTGGGTGTTGGAGCGACGAATACAGCGAACCTTGCCGGGACACAAGTCGCCGATGCCAACAGCGCCCTGACCGCCGTGCCGCCCACGCTGACTGAGGTAGGCGCGCAGGTGGTCGCCGCGCAAGAACGGGCTGACAGCGCCAACACGCAGGTGGCCGATGCCAACACGCAGCTTGCGGGCGTTGATCCCACGCTGACGGCAGTCAGTGAGGCGGTGCGTCAGGGCGAAGACCGCATCGAATCGTTGCGGTTGGCGGCGGAAGCAGTCAACATCCTGAATGAACAGAGTGGCAATTCTGAAACCGCCACCCTTTTGGGCATCCGTGCGCTGCGTACCGCCTATACCACGCAGGCAGACGCGGCGCTGGTGCGCGCCGTCGATCGACCCCATACGAGGCAAACCTTCAGCGGGCATACGAATTATGTCACGAGTGTGGCGTTCAGCCCGGACGGGCGCTTCGTGCTGACCGGGAGCTTGGACGACACCGCCCGCCTGTGGGACGCCGCCAGCGGTGACGAGGTGCGCATCTTCAGCGGGCATACATCGCTTGTCACGAGTGCCGCGTTCAGCCCAGACGGGCACTTCGTACTGACCGGGAGCCAAGACACCACCGCCCGCCTGTGGGACGCCGCCAGCGGCGACGAAGTGCGCATCTTCAGCGGGCATAACGGGAGTGTCGAGAGTGTGGCGTTCAGCCCGGACGGGCGCTTCGTGCTGACCGGGAGCCAAGACATCACCGCCCGCCTGTGGGACGCCGCCTACCGCGACTTCACCGCCTACGCCTGCACCCGCGTCTTCCGCGATTTGATGCCAGAGGAACGCACCCAATTCGGCATCGCGGATGATGCGCCCACCTGCCCGCAGTTCGCGCCGCTGGTCACCTCCCCGCAAAATGCCGATGCGCTCGTGGAGTCTGCTCTGCTTGCGTTGCTCAATCCGCACGCCAAGCCCGGTGCCAACCAATACCCTTCTACCAATGGGAGAAGGAGCCGGGGGATAAGGACAGTACAGGAGCATAAGTTCATAACAGGCTCTAGGTAAACACAAAATGCGATCTTGAAAGTATGGCATGAGTATTAGTTTACAGTCATCAAAGAAAGTTTTAGTTCAAAATTGAATATGGATGTGACCTCAATCACGTTGTTCAACAGGTGATCTGGCGAGTAGCTCGTCGGCAGGTTGCTCATTGACTTACAACGCCTCTCACCTTAGCCCGATCTCTGCTCCGTTTCTGCTCCACGCCGCCTGTCTTTAGGTGCATTTCTTACTGCACAGTACCACGCCACCCCGCTGTCTCACAGCCGCGAGCGGCTGCGGCTACGGGTTTGCTTCTGGCTTGCGCCGTTGCTCTCATCGCAAACCCGTGCCGCCCTTCGGGTGAGCAGCGGGGAACCCCGACGTGGTAAGACCTGTGCAGAAATGCACCTTAACAAAAATACATGCGGGTTATCGATCAGACGGATGCATCGTTAGCCAGGCCGCGTTAGCTCGAA
>DAOTTO010000605.1:0-6118 GCA_034437895.1 Anaerolineae bacterium
TACCCCACCCCTAAATCCCCTCCCCATTGCATGGAGAGGGGACTTCAAGATGCGTTTTTCTCCCCCTCTCCAAGTATTGGAGAGGGGGCCGGGGGGTGAGGTAAGCGAAAGTCCTAAATATAAATATCCCTATAGGGACACCATACATAATATACGCTTTAATTTTTCCGATGGACACGATATATCGTGTCCCTACAACCGACACCCTTATTTTTATTGCTCCGCGTCCTCCGCGCCTCTGCGGTTCAAAACTCCGCTTTCCCTCATTACTCAGCACTCATTGCTCATCACTTCCCCTCTCACACTTTCGCGCCTTGAATCTGCCGTATGTAATTCCGCACACCGATCACCAATGCGACTGTCGGCAGCCACGCCAGCCCATACAGCACAAAACCATAAACGACCACCGTAAGCTGATTCGTCTCGCGGTTGCCGATGATGGGCAGGTTGTAGGCGAAAATCCCCGTCCAGAACAAAATCGCTACTGCCAGCAGCAGCCATACCGGAGACAGCGGCCTCAATGGGAGATGATGTTCCAGAATGATGGTCTTTTTGGTGTTGCGCCGGAACCACAAAATTGCGCCGCACAGTGCCAGCAAAATGGCGATCAAGACCAGTCCGGTAAAATCAACAATCTGCTGCGCGATGCGGATAAAGAGAATCGCGCTCAACACGGGAATTATGACCGCCCATTCACGGATCGTCAGGATTAAATCCGGCGTGGTCACATTTTTTGCTCGGCTGCGGACGATCAACCACAAAACCGCTACCAAAAGTGCGCCGCCTGCTCCCCAAATTAGCATCGTATTCATCGAGATCGCGCCGTAAGTCACACCGGTTTGCTCTGGCGAAAGCCGCACCCAAATGCCCCATGCCAGCCCAACCGCCGCCGCGCCAATCAGCAGCGCCCAACGCAGATAGCGCAAATGTCCGCCCGTCAGCGCCAAAAACAAAATCAGCATTTCAAGACTCAGCAGCGTATACGCGCCTGTCACCCGTGTGACTAATGTGCGCGGCAAATCGATTAAGCCCGTTTGGGGATTCAAAACGCCGCCGATTAGTAAGCCGCATACTCCCGCAACCGTCATCAAGCCCCAGAAATCGCGCACCCGCTGCCGCGCCAATACATCAAGCGCAATCGTGGCGACTATTAAATAGCCGAGAATCAGCAGCGCCCATTCCCAAACAGGTCGTCCGGCGGGGTCTGTCCATAATAAAATTTCGCCGCCGAGCAAAAGTGCTGCCGCCAAAAGCCCACGAATCAGCCAAGGTGCTAAGGACGAAACAGGCGTTGGTAAAGGGTGTTCTTCTAGCACGATGGATTCATCCTTTTGCAAATTTTTTCCAGCAAAAGCGATTATACCTAAGAACCTGCTGACCCAACGTTAATGCAATTTATATAGAAAATGTGCGATAATAATTTCAGAACATACGATCTTTATTCCAGCGAGAAAACACCATGATTCCGAAAAATATCAAAGCACTGCAAGCCGAGAGCAAAAACCTTCAAGTGCGTTGGATTGATAAACACACCCTTGTGGTGCGGAGCAACTCTACCAGCACCGCCAATTATATTGTCACCGTCGAATTTGGCAATCACGGTGAAGTCGATGCCCGCTGCACCTGCCCTTGGGCGTTGCACAAAGGCGTAGCCTGTTCGCACGTCATGGCGGCCTTAGACCATCTCGCCAGCGCCAAAGCACGTAAGCTGAGTTTCTGGACGAGCCGCGAAGAAGCCCGTCGCCAAAAGCAGAAGACGTTTTTGCTCAAAGGGAGTAAAAATGAGGGAGTTTGGATTACCAGCCGCGCCGGATAGGGCCTACTTTAACCTCAGTTTTGGATAGCGCACTTTGATTAACTTTTATGATGTCCTCATCCCCCGTCCCCTTCTCCATTGCATGGAGAAGGGGAGAGAAACGGTTCACAATGGTTCTTAAAGTCCCCTCTCTACGAAGTGGGGAGGGGATTTAGGGGTGGGGATAGAATGAAAACACAGTCCGAAGCTCAGGTTACTTTAGGGTGAGCGTAGGGAGTGATTGATGCGTCACTCCTGCAAGGCTACCAATCAAGCACATTTGATGGCGACGGTGACTGTTCTCTCATCGGGCGGATAGCAACCAACTGCGTGAGGTGTTTCTCTTCGCTCTCGCGCAGCACCTTCCACGTATCAAACGCCACCGCCAATTCGCCCCCATGCAGTAGAAAGTCAGGGTTAAACTCCGGCACGACTTCCAGATAGCGCACATTAAATGTCTCGTAGATGAGTCGTCCGCCGGGGGCGATGGCGGCTTTGATTTTGGGGATTGCGCTGCGCTTGAGATAACGAAAAACACAGATCAGGTCGTAATTATCATCTTCCAGATCAAGCTCGTCCAGATCAATCTGGAGCAAATTGACATTCCGCAAATTCCGCATCGCCATTTCCGCCCGCGCACGGGTCAGGGCAATGCGGCTGATGTCCATCACATCGACGGTATAGCCCTGTGTCGCCAGCCATAAGCCATTTTGTCCCATGCCGCCCGCCAAATCCAACGCGAGGCGGGTTTTGCCTTCCGGTACAGGCGGCGTAAATTCAAACAATAACGGATCCGGCGGCGGATAGCGCCCTAAATGCAGGTTGCGATAAATACCATCCCAACGGACGCGATCTTGTGCGGACATCGGTTATTTCCCACCATAGATCGGTAGATAATGCAGCGCATCCGGCACTTTCGCCATCGCTTCCGCATCGCCCGGATACAATTGTGCATTCGGGTTGCGCTGGCGACGGGCATGAAGCTGATACGCATCGCGCAGCATCACAAAATCCAACAAATGCCAATTTTGTTGCAAAGTCAGCACATTCGTCAGCGCGAGGAGACGCTTTCCGCCGGAACTCGCCCAATCCGGCGCATCACCCGCCAATAATGCGCGGGCGGCGGATTCATCCCCTGACGTTTGCCGATTCACCTGCTTCATCAATTTGCCGAACATTTTGTTGATCTGTTTGGTATTCACGCCTTTTGCCATTTGCTGGATGTCGTCCGGCAAAACGCTCATCGGAACCGCTTCGTCAGTGTTATGCCGCCCGGACGCGAATTGTCCGATCAATGCTTTTTGCAAATCGGCAGGCGTTTTATCCGGCTTTAAGTAAGGGATGAGCGCAGCCGAATCCACTTCAACGCCAGCTTGATAAACTCTAATCTGTGCTTGTTCTTTATCCAGCGCCAGCGAAAGACATAAGCTGACCACAGATAAAGCACTCAAGAGATTTTCTTCGGGATTACCGAGGACACGAGTCCAGCCATTTTGCGGGGGTGTGATGAATAAACGGAGTGACTCGGCGTAGGCTTTGCCCGGCATCAATTCAAACGGGTCATACAAGCTGTAGCCATGTTCAATAACCGAGTCGCGCACAGCAGCGGCGATTCGCTCGGTTTCAGTAGAGAGCAAAAACAGGTTGTGCCAAATCACGACTATCCTCACGCACATGATCGATAGATTCAGCATAACATACGAGGCTGCCGTAGTCTACAAAACCGACCTCCCGATACAAACGGCGATCAGCCTCCGCATCACCAGAGGTAAATACCAATGTGCATTTGCGCTCGGCGGCAGCCCGTAACGCCGCATGAAGCAGCATCCGTGTAATTTCTGGCGTACGGAATTCGCGCATAACGGCGAGGGTCGTCAAATGCGCCGTTTCTTTATGCAGTGTCAGCCGCGCAACACCCGCCGGAAAGCCGTGTCGATACAGTAAAATATCCTGCTGCTGCCCCAGCGTCACCGCTCGCAAATCGTTCCCGATATAGATTGGCTCGACACTGCGCGTCAAGACATCGTAAAAGGCATTTTGGCGCACATACCACCACATGCCAACACCTTCTTGGTCATCTACATTTTGAATGGTAATTCCTTCGGGAATAGAAGCGGGACGAATGGCCCCAATTTTGGAAAGATCGTCGAGTTTATACACCATAATCGACGTTTCCTGCTCCATCGAAAGCCCAAGTTCGCGCAGCGTCTTGGCGAAAAGAGGCAAGAACAACCCCTCTACATAAACAACCCGCGCAACACGCTCTTTCTGGCGCAGCATTTTTAAGCCAAATTCAACCTCATGTGCCGGAATCCAAGCCGTATTTTTGCGCGGCATGACATAATTTAAATGGGCGAGTTTACTCGTCGGATGATAGATCAAATCGACCAGCCCGGCATGTTCTTGTTTTGCGCCTAAATTGAGATGCGCTTGGGACAAGTGTTCATGCACCAATCGCAGCACTTGGCGCGATTCTTTTACGGCTGCGTCGTCATTACTCATTCGGACTCCAAATAGACGTTACAACAAACTTACATTAGCGTAGCAGAGGTTAGGGGTTATGTCGGTTTAAAATAGGTTTGTTTAAGGCTATAGTTTGGATATTGTTTAATACGAACCTTGCTGCATCATAAAGCCCACTTTATGATCTCCCATAAACAATGGCAATTGAGCATGACTTCACAAACCCGCCCCCGCTTAGATATTGAACGCGCCTTGCCCATCTTTGTCCTGACCTTCGTGGATATTTTGGGCTTGACGATTATCCTACCGCTACTGCATTTGTACGCGGTGGCCTTCGGCGCGACTCCGATGCAAATTGGCCTTGTAGCAGCCGCCTTTCCGCTTGCACAGTTGATCGGTGTTCCCGTCATGGGCGCACTTTCTGACCGTTACGGACGCAAGCCGCTGCTGCTCATCAGCCAAATCACCACTTGCATCAGTTTTATTATGCTGGCCTCCGCCAATTCACTGGAGATTATTATCCTCTCGCGTGTGATCGATGGCTTATTCGGCGCGAACATTGCTACCGCGCAAGCCGCCCTCACCGACATCACCACCGATGAAACCCGCGCACAAGGCCTAGGGCTAACGGGCGCGGCCTTTGGCTTAGGTTTTATTTTTGGCCCCCTCATCTCGATCATCGCGTTAGAAGTGACCGATAAGCTCTATGTGTCGGCCTTAATCGCCGCCTGTTATTCCTTCGTCTCCATTCTGCTGACGGCTGGCCTTTTTAAAGAAACCCTTCCCTTAGAAAAACGCGGCCTTGCTGACAATAGAATTAAACTCTTCGCCGGATTTCGCTTTCTCGCGCAGCCACAAATCAATGTGCTGCTGGTCTTGATGTTCGCGCAGCAGGTCATTTTTTACGGCTTTGAAAGCCTGCTTGGGTTATTCGTCCTCAGCCGATTAGGGCTGCTCGGACAAGGCAACGGCCTTATTTTTTTCATCGTCGGTGTGGTACTCGTGACCGTTCAAGTACGCTATATCGGCAAGTGGACGCGCAAATATGGCGAGCGCAAATTGGTCTTTCTGGCGTTAGGCCTGCTTTCGATAGGCTTGCTCCTCATCGCGTTTACGCCTGCCCAACCAAATCCCTTTTACGTCCGCCAGATTGTCGAAAATGATCTTCGCGACCAACGACCTTCCGGTGCGGAAGCCATCCTCGGCACGATCAACATCACCCTGCCGGAAAATGAAAATCGCGGACTTGGCGGGGTCGCTTGGATGCTGGTCGCCATTATCCCAGTCGCCGTCGGCGCAGGCATCATCCGACCCGGCCTCAACTCACTCATGACACGGCGGGTATCCCCCAATGATTATGGAAGCGTGTTAGGGGTAAGCGCCGCATTCGTCAGCGCCGCCAACGCCATTGCCCCGCTTCTTGGCGCATTCCTGTTTGAATTAGGCGGTGCATCGCTTCCTTTTCTCGTCGGCGGCCTGCTGATGGGCTTCTTACTCATGATGAGTGTTTGGGTCATTCAGCCACTGCCGATCATCCAATCTACAAACTTATGACGTATTATCGTAAGAATGTGTAAATTTTTCCGGTGATTCTTCCACATCTATGCTACATTGACTTGGAAGCCTACATCCCAACCTTAATATTGCTCAAATTTTTCGGAAAAATTTCAGTTCAGTTTTGAAATAACTGTTTATACTGAGTCTTAGTTTATTTGAGTTATGAGGTCATCCCTTGAAACGTAGCTTTATCCCAATCTTTATCTTCGTCTTTATACTCAGTTTGATTACCTTTGGTGTCAATGTCAGCCAAGCGGCTGTCGTCGCATCTACGTCCGAATTGATCTTTAGCGCTGTTAAAGG
>DAOTTO010000606.1:0-9168 GCA_034437895.1 Anaerolineae bacterium
ACGCAAGCGCTCGATAGCAAGTTCAATGACTGGTTCAGGCGTGTCATGTTGGGAGAGGTTGCGCTGCACTTCGGCAATACTACGTGGCCTAAAGGACAAGAAACGTGCCGCACGATCGACAGCACGGACAATTTCATCTTCGCCGCGCAATGCAGCGATTTCCGATTCCGTAAGGGTTTGGCCTTTCCGCAGCTTGACGGCCTCAAGCAGGGTCAAGCTGAAAGCATATTCGCCATCCAGATAGACGTTGACGCACTCTTTATTGCGCTTCTGCACTTCTAAGGTGGTCACGACACCCATTAGGCTTAAGCATCTCCTAGACAAACGCGAAGCGCCGAGATCGGCAAGCAGATCACGGCTTGATGTTTGACTGCGGATTCCAGCAATATGATGTTGCGCCTGATGAGTAAAAACAGCAGGAAACTATTTTAACCCACGTTCAGTCTATGTTTTTATGCCCTAACCAGATATACAATCGGTGGGCGCTATTCATTCTAAAAATTTTTCAGGCTGATAATCCTGACTAAGACATATTATTGAAGTAGCCGGAAGGCCTATCTTTCGGCACAAGCACCACGCTGCCCTTATTTTGTTTAGACAGTTTAAATCTGGAATTCGCCGTCTTGCAAAGCGATTTAACACAATCGCCAAGAGCCGTGATTAAATTTACAACAAACTTCGACACACAATTACTATGTACACTTTAAACAAGTTTTCATAAATAATCAAGTCTTTGCCTAATTTGGAGCATCTCAGTAGAATCAGGGCGCTTCATCATGCAACGAAAGCTCATTTTATGGTAGGTAATCAGCGGCGGGTATTGGTCACGGGCGGCGGCACATTTTTGGGTGATAACATTACAGCGGCACTTTTGGGCGAAGGCGCGGAAGTGACGTTATTGGTACGTCCCGGCTTAGAAGATCGTTTAGGGGCATTGGGACAGCGTGTGCGCTGGTGGACGGCGGATATTTGGGACGTGGCAAGTTTGCGCGGAAGGGCGCGGGGGCATGGTGTTGTCATCCATACCGTCGGCAGCATGACCGAAGATCATGCACAAGGGCTGACCCATCATCGGCTGAATTTCGTCTCTGCCCGGAATGCCGCAACGATGTGCATCAGTGATGGTGTGCCGCAGATGGTCTTGATGAGCAGCGCTGCCGCCCCTTGGATCAGCCGGAGTTACATCCGCTCAAAACGTGAAGCTGAAGACTATTTACAGCGCGTGGGCGTAAAATCAGCCGTGATTCGAGCGCCGCTGGCTTACATACGTGGGCAACCCCGCCCGGCCTTTTATGAATTGATGACGCTTTTAGGCAGCATCCCACCGACATCCTGGCTGGGTTTTGGAAAAATTGCCCCCATGCCGATTGATGTCTTGGCGCGAGGAGTAGCACGAATCGCGCTCGAACCGCAGCGCACAAACGCGATTTACACCGCTGCTGATCTCCGCCGCCGTAATCAACGGCACGAACTAGCGAAACCACTGATGGTAGGTGAAACACCCGGAGAGCAACCGCGTGTTCATCCCTTTGATTTACTCGATGATGAAGCACCGTTTGGTTGGGTTCCGCCCAGTGACAAGAGACGTTAAGCGCTTACATTTTGTGCGCGGCGGTCACACTTTCCTCGACAATTTCTTCGTCACTATCGGCATAGCGATAGCGGCGAATCGGCTTTATCGTCAAAATATGCCCCGCCTCGCCTGCCCATCGCGCCAAATCACGCAGTTGCACGAGGCCGTTTTGCATCGCCATGCCGCCTTCATTGCCGAAGCGGTAGGTGAGGTAATAAGGATTCTGCCCTAAATAATCCAAGACGACTTGTGTGGCATCAGCGATCAAAGCGGGATTATGTTCGGTGGCGAGGTGCTGGAGGGGCTGCACAGGCAGTTTTACGTTACGTGCGAGCGTATTCAGCAGCACCGGACGATGAAAGAATTTAGCGAGCGATTCCTCTTCGCTGATTGTCAAATGGCGTGGAACGTCCATGGATACTCCATCCGCCCGATTGACAGAAATAGTGAGTTCAAAATGCTCCTCACAAATTTTCTGCCATCGCTCTTTCTCTTCTGGCGGGATAAGCGCCTCGACACGCGCCATCACCAAATCTGCGCCATCAGCTAAGGCTTGTTTGCGCGTCTTACCCGCTGCATCCTCTTGAATCGACGGGATCACCTGACCAATATTCATGATAAGTTGAGGCCGCTTAAAAGCCGCCATTGCGCCAATCGCGCCATCCATTCCACCAAACCCAATCGGCACGATGGGCGCATTCGCCTTGCTGCTCAACCATGCCACGCCGCTTCGGGCTTGCTTGAGGTTGGCTTCCCAGATTCCGCCCTCTGGGAAAATGCCAATCACGCCGTTTTGTGCCAGCACATCCAGCGCCATCGTCATGCCCTTACGATCCATACTGCCACGATTAACCGGAATAAAGCCGTAACTATTGATAATCAGCGCAAAAGTGGGGTCAAGCGGCACATCCCCCACGCCAAGCACTTCAACGAACCAAGGAACGTGAATTACCATCAAAACGACTTCGATCATGGCAACATGATTGCCAACAAGGATCAAAGGGCCGCTTTGGGGCAAATTTTCCCGTCCAGTGATGATCGTGCGCGAGAGCAAGCTCATTAACGGTTTTGCCACCAGACACAGTGCTGTACGGCGCTTTGTACGGCGAGGATATGAAATAGAGTAGGAGTTTGTCATGGTCTATAGGAAAAGATAAGTAGAGGCACAGCTCAGACCGCCCCTTACCGAGCCAACTTAAATTAAAGGGTGATTTTTATATCTGTCCCGTAGGCGACTTTGTGCGTTTCTTTGGGGGCATGGTCGGTCACGCCAATATCAACATACATACCGCCGCTGACTTCGACCTCATCCGAGTCGCTGTTAAGCTGGAAGACTTGCAGCTTTAACCGAACCTGCGTGTAAGCGCCGGGGATGATCTGAAACGCTCGGTGTGCGGGCATATTGGTGACGGAAAGCGCCCCATCTTCAGGTTTATCCGGCTTGCCATTCACCAGCGAAAGCCGGACAACAAGATCAGCCGAACTGGACATCAAGTGACCCAAATCGGCCTCATTAAATCCCACAATCACTTCTGTCGGTTGATTAGCAACTAATGTGCGCGGCAAAGCAACTACAAGACGGCGTAAGACATATTTGGGGCCAATATCAGGGTGAACGCCGCCTGTTGCGCCATCATATTCTGCCAATTCGCCTGCCGCTTCATGCCCCTGTTCTGTAAGACGATAGATCAAATCGCCTTCCATTGTCACATAACCCTTTGTGACGAGCCGCCGGATGGCTTTGCTAAAACCACGATCACTCAATTCCAGCGCATCACAAATTTCGTCTACATCTGCTATATCTGAGTCAATCGTCCCAAAATAACGGATAATGTCGAGCGCACCCGGCAGCGGCTCCAAAGTTTTTAGGTGAAACGGTAGTTCCATCGACATTATCAAGGCTTCCTTTTATGGCAAATTTCAGAGAACTTATCACGAACTCATCACAAGTATAACGGAATTTCAATGCGGTACAAATCAAGGATTCCAAGCTGACCACAGCAAAAACAAACTACCGATTCACCCAACCAGTATCGGCATCCTAAATCATCAATTGCTATGCCTTCTTACAGTGTAACGATACGCGCTTTGCCCGAAAAATTGGGCGTAGCGTGGCGGGTATCCACAATAATGCGGCTGTGATCGACAATATGCTGCCAATTGTAGGATGTATGATCGGTAACGATGACCACGCAATCGGCGTTTTCTAGCAATTGCTCAGAATATTCGACCCCATACATCTTTTCGTCATCTTCTAGCCGGATGACAGGCACATGCGGGTCATGGTAGCTGATATTTGCACCTTTATTCCGCAACAAACCGATCACATCCAGCGCCGGACTTTCGCGCACATCATCAATATCGCGCTTATACGCCACGCCCAAGACGACAATATTCGCCCCACGCACGGCTTTGCTATCATCATTGAGTGCGTCCGTCACTTTATCAATCACGTACAGCGGCATGGAGGTATTAATTTCGCTGGCGAGTTCGATAAACCGCGCTGTGTAATTGAGTGTCTTGAGCTTCCAGCTTAGATAATGCGGGTCAACCGGAATACAATGTCCGCCCAAACCCGGCCCCGGATAAAACGGCATAAAGCCGAAGGGCTTAGTCGCCGCCGCTTCGATCACTTCCCACGCATCAATGCCGAGTTTATCGCACATTAATGCCATTTCGTTTACGAGGCCGATATTTACCGCTCTGAACGTATTTTCCAGCAGTTTAACCATCTCAGCAGTCGTAGGCGAGGACACCGGCACAACCGTATCAATCGCCGTTTTGTACATGGCGACGGCGACTTCGGTGCAATCGGAAGTGATGCCGCCTACGACTTTAGGTGTGTTGCGGACATGATACTTAGGATTCGCAGGGTCGATGCGTTCCGGCGAAAATGCGACAAACACATTTTCACCCGGTGTAAAGCCTTTTTCTGCCAAACGAGGGACAATAATTTCCTCAGTCGTGCCGGGATAGGTGGTGCTTTCTAGCACAACCAGCATCCCTTCACGGCAGATTTCGGCAATCGCGTTGATCGCGCTGATGATAAAAGACATATCAGGATCTTTTGTTTTATGGAGCGGAGTCGGCACACAAATGCTGATAGCATCCACCTGCCTTAAGTCGGCATAGTCAGTCGTGCCGCATAGCCGACCACTTTCCACCAAGGGCTTCAGCCGCGCCGTAGGAATATCTTGAATATAGCTTTCGCCCTTGTTGAGTTGGGCGACTTTCGGCGCACTAATATCCAACCCGATCACGTTAAATCCTGCTTCGGCAAATTCAACCGCCAGCGGCAGCCCTACATAACCCAGACCGACAATCGCTAGACGCGCCTCGCGTTTTTCCAGCCGATCTAGGAGGATTTGCTTGATTGTCATCGAATTTTACTCTCATACCTATAAAATATGTTGCGATTATAACTGTGTACTTGGAGGCGTTCAAGCGTGGTATGTAGGCACATAAAAATGCCCGTCTGTTTTCAACAGGCATTTTTGTGTTGATTAAACAGATTATGTCGGAAGTTCAGATGCAAAAATCAAGGCATCTAAAACAATGCCTTGATCTCGTGTTTTGTGCTATCGGATAAAATTAGAGGCTTGTCCCCTGATTAGGGGTTTGGGGAGGAACTGGTTGATTGGGTTGCTGACCGGGAGCGCCGGGACGCATGTTGCCGCCCATGCCATTCATATCGCCCATGCCGTTCATACCGCCCATGCCATTCATACCGCCCATGCCGGGCATCATCTGCATCAGGCCGGAGAACTGCTCGCGCTGCCCAAGCGTGATTTCGACTTGTAGGCTTTCTCCAGCGCGTAAGACATCCAGCGTCACGACATCTTCAGGTTCATAAGCAAAGATGCGATCAGCCAACGTGTGTTCGGCATCCACAACTTCGCCATTCACAGCGGTCACAATATCATTTACTTCCAAGCCAGCCGTTTCGGCGGGCGAACCCGGCTCAACTTGAGTGATAAGCGCACCTTCGGTCACATCGACGCTGTATTCAGCGGCGGTTGCTTCATCCAAGGTCACGAAAGCGACACCTAAGCGTCCCTTGCCATTGAAATCGCGGAAATCACGGTTATTCCCGTCACGGTTATCTCTGTTGGGACCAAAACCTTGCATTGGCGGAACCATCATCTCGCCCATACCTGGGATCATCCCACGCAGGCCAGCACCAAATAATGCTAAAGCGGTTTCTGCCGGGACTTCGATGTCCTGCGATTCGCCAGTACGATCAATTGTTAACGTAATTGCCGCATCGGCACTCATATCGGGCATCATAAAACGGAACTGACCGCCTTCAATCGCCTCGCCATTAATGGCAGTGATACGATCACCCGCTTTCAGACCCGCCTCAGCTAAGGCGCTGCCTTCACCCAATGCAACAATTTCGATCACGCCTTCATCGGGCAGAAATGTGATTTCGTCGTCGGAGTTCATGAAATCAAAGCGATTACCGCCGCGTCCACGTCTGTCGTCATCAAGATCAGCAGGACGTTCACCCAGCGTCACACTGACGGTCAATGTTTCTTCGCCGCGTACAATTTCCAAATCAACCACATCGCCGGGGACTTGGCTTTCCAGCGCGTTCAGCAAAGTCTCGACGGTCACAGGTTCACCAGCAAAGGCCGTAATGATGTCATTCGCCTCAATACCTGCGGCAGCGGATGGCCCATCAGGGGTCACTTCGCTTACGAGAACGCCGTTATCTGCTTCGCCGATGACGATACCCAAAAAGGCGCGTCCGGGTTCTGTAGTGGCTTCTGGTGTTGCTTCTTGGGCGGCGACGATACCGACTACCGTCAAGGCCAGCACAAGCAAAAACGCCACAAGAAGCGCTTGAGTCCGTTTCATTTTCATGGTTACATCTCCTCACACAGTGTTTTTAATCACAAGATTTAGGGTGTGTGTGTCGCACCTGTCCTAAATCTATGTGGCAAACATGGTCAAAGTGTGAAACAAGCGTAAATTATGTGTAAAACGGCATCACTATTTCGTAATCCAATGATTACGGCAATCTGAGGATTACTTTTCGTCGTCTTTTTTGCGCCGACCACCGATAAAATTCCCGAACATCCCGCCCACAACATCGCCAAAACCGGGCGCTTTGCTCTCTAATTTTTCGTCATCCTGCCAGCGATTGTTATGACGGCGGTTGACCCAAGTCTCAAATTCTTTGGAAGATTCTTCGACAGCGGCTTCCAGTGCGGCTTGATCTTTACTGGCGATTAAGCCGCGAAAGTTGCGAAGTGTGGCGATCATGTCATCGGTGTAGCGTAACAAATCGGTGCTGCTGTTGATCCAAACATCCCGTAAATCGTCAGGATGCGTATCCATCAAAACATGCGCCAACATCCCAAAGGACGGATTTGTTAGTCGCTGGGCATCCATCCAACCGGGGTTCTGGCTCATCATATAAAAGTACGCCGCACCAATCAGCGACGGCAGCCCTTCCATACCGGCGGCGAGACCGTCATGTTCGGCAGGGTCAAGATAATGCGGACGCGCTCCCAAAATACGGGCGAAATCCGCCGCCAATTCAACTGCTTCTTTGGCACACGTCACCGAAGGCATAAGCATCATTGAGCCATTATCGAAAAAGTCGTCAGTCGCCCGTTCTGGTTCGTCCACCCCTTCAAACAAATACTTGGGATTCACAATCGGTCTGATACACACCTGATGTGCGCTCGATGGTAAATACTGCTTGCCCCATTCGAGGGCTTTTTGATTCAACGGTGTCGCATCCAGCACCACAGCACCAGCCCGCAACGAAGACGCGATATAGTCATAGGTATTTTTCGTCTCGCCATAAGGGGTGACTATGACGACAATATCCTTACCCTTAACGGCATTTTCCGATTGGGCAACTGTTTCACCCACTGCGCCCATTTTTTGCGCCGTTTTCATGCGCGGCGTGGCGCTGTCATATCCAGTAACTTTAAATGTATGCGCTCCGCCTTTTTGATTCTGCCGCTTAAGCGCCAACCCCATCGAGACACCCGTCCGTGCCAGCCCTAAAATCGCTACTGCTACGTCTGCCATTTTTAAAACCTCGTTTATTAAAATCCGATTCAATTCGCATCGTCAGCCTGTTGCAGGCGTTTTAAGAGATGCACACACGGATGATCTTGCCATTGCGCCGCTTTATCCGCATGATGGGCGATCAGCCAGAGCGCACGATCAGACGCATCTGTCTCGGAAACTAATGCCACGCTCCATGCCGGATGCTGCTCCGCAACGACAAATGCCCTCTGCCAAAGATGGGCAGGATCGCCTTCGCTCCATTGCTGATAAATCGGCTTGGCAAAAGCGCGTACCAAGACGGCAAGCGTTTTTTGCCAAATCGCCAGCGGATAGCGCGTCTTACCGACATCATGCAGCAGCGCGGCAAGGGCAAGGTCGGCAAAACCCACTTTACCGATAGCGTCACCCTGCGACGATTCAAGTGTTAGTACATCACGTAGCACATTCAGGCTGTGCAACTGCTCGCTACGGCGCATCTGCTCAAACAATATCACCTGCTGCGGATTCAGATACACGACAGCAAGGGCATGATCGACAGGACGGGTAAAAGCAAATAATGCTCGTAAGCCTTGCCTGACCCGATTTGCTGCGGGCATCTTAAAAACCGAGCAAAAGCTGCTGGAAGAAAGACAGCGGCCCACCGATAATCATGCCTAAAAGATTAAAGTTGGGGCCCAAAAAGCTCAACATAATTAGGCCGAGCAGAAGATATTGGGTATTTTGTGCATTACGCTGCCAGGTATAGGCTAAATCGGGCGGGAGCAGCGCTAAGAGAATATGCCAGCCATCAATCGGGAAAAAGGGCAGCAGATTAAACAGGAACAAGATCAAGTTAAAACGCACGATCATAAACAAGATGAGCGCAAGTGCATCGGGCAAATCAGCCAAAAATAGGCGCAGCGGAATAGCAAAGATCGTGGCAACAAGCAGATTAGAAAATGGGCCCGCGGCGACGGCAGCCAGATAGCCCCAACGGGGGTTACGCATCCGGTTCGCCGAAATCGGCGCACTGCCCAGAATACCGAAGCCGATCAGGACAAACATCAGAAAACCCGGCCAATAAATATGCACCGTCGGATCAAGCGTAAGGCGGCCTTCACGGGCAGGCACAGGATCGCCCATCAGATGCGCCACGTAATTATGAGCAAATTCGTGAACCGTCATGCCGATGAGGACACCCAGCAAAATACCGAGTGCGAGTGTTGGAGTGAGGCTAGAGCCGTAAAGTAACAACGAAATTCTCCATCCTTCGTATAATTTATGCGTGGTGGAAAAAGTATAGCATAGGCCAATTGGCTTCAGTATGGGGGAGTCAAGACCTAAAAGCAAACACTTATTAAAAATTTAACATTCGGTCATTCTCATTTTATGCTAACATAGCGGCGGATTTGGGTATAATCCACAATCATTATAGATAAAAGCACATAAATCATCCTTATAACGGGGGTCAGCGACCCCATAGCTAAAGCTAGGGGCTTGTAGCAATGCAAGTCCGGCGCTGACCAGACTCAGCCAGGGGGAGCAATCCCTATCGGGCTACGTTAGTGGCAAGAGTTCAACGACCT
>DAOTTO010000607.1:0-2584 GCA_034437895.1 Anaerolineae bacterium
TGTAAACAATATGATTCAATTGGTACTGGCCAAACGAGCACCGGCCAGCAGTACCTGCGTGCCCGGTTCTACGACCCGGCCAGCGGCACGTTCAATCGTCTTGATCCGTTCGCAGGCAACCTGAGCGACCCGCAGTCGCTGCATAAGTATCTGTATACTCATGGCAACCCGGTCATGGGAGTTGATCCGACTGGGTTATTTTTCGACTACGCGATTGGCGTTTTCAACCGTCTATATTTCACTGGGGTCTATCATCAGATCGCGTACTACACGACATTGACGGGGCTGGGACTGTTCGTAGCCGGTGCAGCGCTGGGCGGAATAGAAGAGGCGTTTGGTTTGCATCCGACAACGCTCTTTGGGTACAAGTTGTCGGATTTGATGATCTCCGGCGGCATCACGCTGGCAACGCTGGGCGTACTGGCGTACTATGCCCTACCGCATCCGTCTTCGTTCAACGCGCCGCCGACCTTCCAGAGTCAGATGGAACCTGCCGAGGCTGCGAGATAAGGGCAATATTGGCAGCGATACGCTCCGCAACAAGTTACCCCGGGACTAGGGCGTTTGGACTTCACTCGAGTTAGTGGAAGAACTGGGGCAATTGAACATTCGCGCGTTATCTACGATCAGTATGGACGGCAAATATACCGCGTCGATTACACAAACCATCTCCGACCAGAGGCGCATTCAAACCCACACCTGCATGAATACCAGTATGGCCCAGGCTACGACCCCAACCGCGAGATTCTGCACAACCTTGATGGACCATAAGGAATAGGATTATGACTACGATCATGAATACGGACTTAATAGTCCAGCGCATCGGCAGGTGGTACCCGGGCGACCTCGCTTTCATCGAGGCTTTGGAGTATCGATGCTCAGGAGTCGATCAAACGGCGCAACTGTGCTTGAAGGCGAGGTTTCAGCGCCGCGATACTGCCAAGCATGGATGGCCAGACGTCCGCGCACCATTCATCAAGGTTACGATGCGCTTCTTTGGCGTCACCAATCTTCAGTTGAAAGCATTCGGAATGACTCCCAAGCAGATTGCTGGTTTCGATATCAGGGATGTGTCAGAGAGAAGTCTAGAAGGAGTCAAGTTCATGGTAGAAGACTATGAAAACAACCAGATATCTTTTGATTGTGCTGAAGTGGTTATTGAAGAAGTGAACCCTTGAATAGACATCCTACGGCAACATGCTCTCCGGCGCCGGCCTGACCACCGCTGCCACCGCGCTGACGAGCATCCTCTATAGCGGTCAGTGGACGATGAAGAGCGGCCAGCAGTACCTGCGTGCCCGCATATATGATCCATCGAGTGGCACCTTCAATCGCCTCGATCCGTTCGTTGGCAATCTCGCTGACCCGCAGTCGCTGCACAAGTATCTGTATGCTCATGGCAACCCGGTCATGGGAGTAGATCCGAGCGGAGAGTTATTTTCCTCGGTGGTGCGCATCGGCACATACATCCGTAATAACGTTATTCGGGTTGGGCGATTCTTTTACGATTCAAGAAACTTTGCGACGATCAGCAGGAACTATTGGGCCGGGAGTGCAGGAAACAGATCGTTGCACCATTGGCTCATCCCACAAAGATTTACAAGAGTACCTGTCGGATTTCGCAATGCTGGGTTTAATTTGGTGGCTTTGCCCGGATTGCGTGGCGTGTTCCACCGCAGCTTAACATTGAATACGTGGATGGGTTTTGCATTGCGTTGGGGAGGAACACACGCTACGAGGGCAAGTGTGGTTGAATGGGGCATTAGATTTGCGATCCCGGTTTCTATCGGTGGTGGTGTCTATTTGGGTACAGTCATCGACGATTTAATTCCAAACTAAGGAATACTCATGGCTATCGCAGTATGCATCCAATGCGGTCATATAAAAAAATCCCCTTATTCTGTTTGTCAGTCTTGTCAGTACTCACCGAAGGGCGATCATCAAGCGATGGCTAAGAGTCTGCTGTTGTCCGATTCTTATTATGACGCTGATCGAGATTACAAACCCGGAAGAACGGAACTGCAAGAAACATCGAATCAACTGCGAGCTGGAACCCAAATTGACTGGGATGAAAGAACTCTTGCAAGACTGGTTGAAGAACAGCGCGATTTAGAGCGATACGGCAGTCCAAGTTGGTGGAAAATCGCGTTATTGCTCCTCACAATGTTCTTGATTCCCATTATTGCATTTGTCGTCTACATCTTCAGGACAATTACTCGTCCATAGCAAGTATAAATCAGCTGAAGTTAGTGACCACCGCTGCCACCGCGCTGACGAGCATCCTCTACAGCGGTCAGTGGACGATGTGCAGTGGCCAGCAGTACCTGCGTGCCCGGTTCTACGACCCCGCCAGCGGCACGTTCAATCGTCTTGATCCGTTCGCGGGCAACCTGACCGACCCGCAATCGCTGCATAAGTATCTGTATGCTCACGGCAACCCGGTGGCGTTTAGTGATCCCAGCGGCAATTTCGCTGAGCCTTTGTTACTGGGTGGTCAGTCGGGCGGCACCACATCCTGGGTGCGGGTGATCACATCCGGCCTGATCGGCGCTGCCTTTGCACATGGCGACGCATTCCTGCGAAC
>DAOTTO010000608.1:0-19979 GCA_034437895.1 Anaerolineae bacterium
TATCGCCAGAATCGCTATTCACCACCACTTGAAAACCATCAAGTATTGCCCCCATAACGTTCAAAAAGGCCGCTTGCGTCTCCACAGCGCAGTCCGGTGTCGCAAGTGCGCTAATGCGATCACGCAGCGCTGCCATCTGTTCTACATCAACGACCAATTCAGCCGGTGATTTTTCGCCAGCGCTTTGCATCAGATTAAAAAACTCGCGCTGCTGAAAAGTCACTGGCTGCATCCATGTTTCTAGCACCATCGGCTCATCGCAACTACCAGCGTAAACGGGAGTGGGCGGCGGCGGTAACGTCAAAGGCGTTTGGTCAATGGCGGGTTTATCTGATACCGCGCAGCCCGTTATCATGGCTACAAAAAAGACAGCAAGGTAAGTTAAGCAGCGTGAATAGTTCAAAGTTAACCAACTCCTTACAAAATTCGACCCTAAATCTGACCCTAATCCGCGACTCAATTTGTGGTAATTTAAACGTTAGCGTTGATAATATAGAGTATATAGTGCTAACGTCAAGCGAAGGAATTTGCTCCATGCCCCAATTATTCAGCCGTATGGACGAGATGAACTGGTTAACGCCTTCCATAGCCGATATTCTCGACCAAGGGGCAGCCCCTCCCGGTGGTGATGGGTCGATTCGGGAGCAAATGCTGGCACTTCAGCAGAAATTAAGCGAATTAGAGACTCCCGCCCGTATCCTGAATGTACGCCCGACCCCTTCTTACACGTTGTTCATTGCCAAACCTGAAAGCATCGGACGCTTGGGCAATCGGCGGCAGGTTACGGCGAATGAGATTAAAAGAAGTATTGGGCAAATTGCAGAAGAAAATAAAACATGGAAGCTCGGCTTTTTGCCTGTGATTCAAGACGCGCCCGATACGGTAGGAATCTTACTCCGCACCGACGAGCATCAATCGCTGAGTTTGCGCCGCATGTTGGTGCGTGGCAATTTCCGCGATCATCCCTCATCACTGGCGTTTGTCTTAGGCAACACACTCGAACAAAAGCTGATCGTCCAAGATTTGGCGGAAGTCGGCAGTCTCATGATTATCGGCGCGGATGGGGCAAAAGCCCATTTTATCCATTCCATGCTGCTCACCTTAATTTCGCTCAATACGCCGGGTGAACTGCGCCTCGCCATCGCTGGTCATAATGCGGAAGTCTATAAAGCCTTCGCCAACACCCCCCACGCATTAGGCCGAATGCTGCCCGGACCGGATGAGGGGCAGCGTCTCTTGGATGGATTGGTAAAAGAATTACAGCGCCGCCAGCAGTGGTTTTCTGAGGAACGGGTCAGTTCATTTACCGATTACAACGCCACGATGATAAAACAAGGCAAGCCCACACTGCCTCGTATTTTGCTGATGATCGATTCGCTTTCTGATCCCGATTGGCAGGAAAGTCGTGATCGTTGGATTCCGCGCCTAACAGATTTACTCGGCAACACCGGACAAACCGGCATTCACCTCATCCTGACGGCTAACCAAATGCAAGCCCCTGATGTGCCGGGAGCAATCGCCCCACTGATTTCGTTGTATATCGTCCTACGCTCCGCCGCAACTAGTTATGTGGAACGGCTCAAAAATTTTCACCCCTCTTTACTGCGCTTTGTAGACGCATTAGTCGTCGATAGCTCTGGTGACGATATTACGCCAATTGAGTTATGTTCCGTAAGCAACGAAGAAGTCCAAAACGCCGTCAATTATTGGAAGCAAGCCGCGATTCAGCGCAAGCAAGAAACACAGATGGCCCAAGTCAGCGGCAAAACAGGTCTCACCGGAATGCTGGAAGCACCCGCGACGTTAATCGCAAGCCAACCATCACCGTTAAGCACCCCACCCGTACCAGAAAAACCCGCTGCCGAAACGTTGGCACGCGCCGCGCAAGCGCTATCGAAATACGAACCAAGACCGGAAGTGAGCTTGCAACAAGCGCAAGCCCTTGCCGCCTATCTCGGTTGGATTGGCGTGGGCCCATTGCAAGACATCCTCGGCCTGTCGGTGCAAGAGGCGCAAAAGACCCTTATGGTACTTCGGACTATGGGGATTGTGGAAAGTAATAGCAGCCCAACACCGCGCTTTATTCGTTCCATTGGCGCAATTTTGAAAGAGTGAGTTTGTGAAAAATATCTATTTTGGTAGCTGTAGGGAGTGACCGATGTGTCACTCCCCGTCAGGTCTACATATCAATATGCTCTTTTTACTGCCCTTCTACGGCGACAACCGCTTCCCCACTGCACGAGTTGTAATCCGCCCCTAAGATGACCTCGAAATCAGAAGTTCGATTAGGATCAGGTTCAATCCGAATATTTTCCTGCGTAACGTTCAGCAGTTGGGCAATCGCGCTTAAGCTGCTCCCTTTCTGCCGCCCGGTATGGTCAACCAAAATTGTTTGATCGTAAGTGGCCGTGTCTGCCGCGCCATCCGCAGTTGCGAGGAAACCCTCATAACCCAAGCGCTCTGCTGCAACTCGATCCCAATTGTTATTACCCGTCCCGTTAAGAATGGAAATCGTCGCCCCTTCAATCACAATTTGGCTATCGGTAGGAGGTCGATAAAAATCCTCAAGCAACGGGCGCAGCGTCTCATAAATCGGAAGCTGCACAAAGTCCCCGTCCGGTGTTTGCCAAGGCGTGGTGTGATAAGTACGAACCAACGTAAAGCTCTCCACGCCGCTTACATCAAGGTTAAGCGCAATCGGCAGAAGGCCAATAATGTCGTCTAATTGCAAATCCGTCTCGACAACCGATGTCGCCTGCTGCCAGAGATTGGGCAAATTGGTAATATCAAGCTGTCCACTGGCGATCACACGCCGCCAAATCGCCCGAATAATCTGCTGTTGACGGCGACCCCGATCAAAGTCGCTGCTGTTATTGCGGGTGCGGGCATACCATAGCGCTTGCGGCCCACTCATGTGATAATACCCCACAGGCAGCGTGACGAGATTATCCGCACCAGGGTCTTCGATTACCCCATCCGGTAGTTCAGTATCGATCAAAGGATAATCCTGATAAGCACAATCGACGGCAATATCAATTCCATCCACTGAGTCGATAATTTGGGCAAAGCTGTCAAAATTTACACGTACATAATAATGCACATTGATGCCAAAATTATAAAGGATCGTCTCACGCAGCAAGCCAAAACCGCCTGCCGACCAATCAATACTATCCCCCACCGCATAGGCAATGTTCAAACGCTGCATCGTCCCACTGGGGATATAGACATACAGATCACGCGGCAGGCTTAACATCGAAACCGTCCCGGTATCCCGATTGATCGATACAATCAGCATGGTGTCGGTACGGTTAAAATTATCATCCGTCAGGCCATCGTCGCCACCGAGCAAGATGATATTGACCAAGTTGTAGGCACGTTCAACCGTTGGCACAATCGTCGGCACGAGCGTTCCATTAGAAATCGCGCCTGCTTCTGGCAGTGAGGCCGGAATTAAAGTTGGCAGGGCGCGAGTCGGCTCAGAAGCGACTGGGGGCGGCGTGGGTTCAAGGGTGGGTTCTGGCGTATTCGTCGGGGCGAGGCTCGGCGTGATCGTCGGAGATGGCGTTACCGTAGCAATCGTAATTTGCGGCGTTTCAAACGTCGGCACCGTCGTCGGCATTGCTGTAGCGGTTTCAGATGGAATTATTGCCGTTGGTTGAGTTTCTCCGCTGCCACCTTGTGGGGTATTCGTCGCAAAGACCGCCCGCTGCGGCGTATTCGTTACAAAAAGCTGTGCAACCGGAAGCGGCGCATCGGACTGAGCATTGTTCTCGACGGTTTCTGTCGCTATCGGCTGCGGGGTATCCGTCGGCGGGATAAGGGTCGCGGTTGACTTAGGCGTTTCCGTTGGTCTTGTGGTTGCTGTGTTTGGAGTATCAGTTGCCGTTGGCTGAGGGGTTTCTGTCGCCGGAATACGGGTCGCGGTTGATCGCAGAGTCGCCGTATCGGGAATATCTGTGGCCGTTATTGTCTCCCTCGTTGGCGAAACAACCTCAGTTGATGTTGCTTTAGGGGTCTCAGTGGGCGCATCTGTGCTAGAGGACGCATTTACAGCCGTTGGCTCAGATGTAAAAGTCATTGTTAAAGGCACTTCGGTGGATAGACCAACAGAAGCGATCTCAGTGGCAATCTGTGCGAAAGCCACATCACGCCCCTCAAGCGCACTTCGTTCATTAAACTGACGTGCCACCGCACCGGCTATTTGATAGCCCGACCAGATAATCCCTACGAGGAGCAGCATCGGCACCAGCCGGAAGGCCAAAAAACGGAAAATCCGGCTTATGAGCGATCTTCTTCTAACAGGCATAACGACTCCACCTTACAACACTAAGTGCTGAGAAGTGTAGCCCGATTGATCGCTATTTTCTACGGCTAATTAAAAAACAGCGGCACGGTACAAGTAGCGCTACTAGGAACATTGCCCGTGTTATCAACCACCACCAACCGCACCCAATACAAACCGGGTGTAAACAGGCTAGTATTGACCTCGCCAAGTTCCGCGTTCATCACCGATGACTCAAACCGTGCGATAAAGTTATAATCCACCTGAGAATCCGAGCGCACTTCCAGTTTATAATATTCAAAATTAGGCAAAGTTGCCGTACCAAACACGATGACGACACCCCCTACCGACTGCCCTACTGACGGGCTGGCAATCTGGATAGACGGGTCGGTACAGCCGATAGCGCTTAAATTTGGCGATCTTGGCGGCGGATTAGAAGCACCTAATGGACGTGGCAAAAACAGAACATCGCCCGCGATAATTTGATTGCTATCTGCCAAGCAGTTGCCCTCGCGCAGAATAGTTACCGTACTGCCGCTTGACCGTGCCAATGAAAACAAGGTATTCCCCGGCTGGACAAGATAGGCCGACCAACCTGCCGGAACAGGACAATTGTCACGGGTGGCAATCGGCGCAAACGCCGTACTATTTGAAGCCGATGATCCCGCTGTAGAGGTTGATGATGGCGTGACGGGGGTCGGCAAAATATCCGATGTCTCGGTTGGGCGGGGTGTATGGGTTGAAGTTGGCGAAGATGTAGGTGTTAGCGTTGCCGTGCGTGTGCTTGTCGAAGTCGCCGAGGCTGTACGGGTCGCCGTCCGGCTGGGTGTCATCGTCGGTATCGTTGGCACAATCGTATTGGTAATGGTTGGACGAGGTGTACGTGTGGCGGATAGGGTCAGCGTGATTTCAGGCATCGTCGTTACGCGCCGCGTAGGAATCGCTGTAGCACTCGCCCGATGTGTCGCCGTTGGGGTTGCTAAAGTAGGTTTCGCTTCAGGAGTACGCTCGGAAGGTTGTAAACTTTGCTGCGTCACAACAGCCGTAGCTTCTGGCGATACCTGTGCTTCGGCGGTAGAGGTAGCCGTTGACGATGCCGCTTGCGTCGTTGGGGAATCCGTCGCCTCAGTTGCAGCCTCATCACCACCTTCGGTTTCGGTTGCCGCTGTCACTTGCAAAGTCACATCGGCTGTTGCATCAGCGACTTCCGTCACTGCTTGTAGGCTCGGCGTTTGGTTAATCATCCCTGTCATCACCCCACCCGGCGTTTGAGTAGCAGTGTCTTCAGCAGGGTCAGAAACCGAGAGTAAAATACCAAACGTCACGGCAAATACCAGCACCGCAAGCACGGCGATGGCGACAATTACTTCGTTTCCTATATCACGTCGCATGAATATTCAACTATCCTTCAAGTTGCGGAAGTGGATTTAGCGGCAGGACAAAACTAAATGTGCTGCCGATGTTTTCACGAGTTTCCAACCACAGTTGACCGTCATGGGCTTCAACCAAGGCTTTAGCAATCGATAAGCCCACGCCAGTATCGCCCAAACCCTGAATAAGTGGGTTTTCCGCTTTATATTTACGAGCAAAAACACGCGCTTCATCTTCGGGCGGAATGCCACCGCCCCGGTCTTCAACCGAGACGAAAAGGCAGTCTACAAGCACTTCCTGCCCATTCCCTTGCTCCAAATTCATCCGGCGGCGCTGCGCCTTGATAAAAAGATTGCTGTTGGGCGGAGAAACCAAATAGGCATTCGTCAACAGTTGCCCGACAATCTGGCTGATTGCATCCCGATCCCCATAGACGACGGAGGTTTCATGATCGAGATTAAGATTGACAATCAACCCTTTTTCGCGGAACTGAATCGAAGCGCTGGTAATGGCATCTTCAATCAAACTGATGACATTCACTGGCGCAGGCGACAACGTAAAACGCCCTGTATCCAATTCGGTCACTTTGATGAGGTCATCTAACATCAAAGCAAGGCGATTCACATTCGCCGATACGCGCTGCAACGATTTGCGCTGCATTTCCCCTAAAATACCCGCCGATTCGTTCAAAAGCAGCTCAACATATCCTGAAATGGAGGTCATCGGTGTGCGGAACTCTTGAACGAGACTCAGCAGTAAATCAGGATTTTCGGGGCGGTATTTGGCATTCGACGGCAGTTCAGATTGAGCGTGTAATCGATAAGCCTCTAGCTGATTTTCCATCGCGGCTAACTGTGTCCGCGTCTGATTTACTTCACGCTCTAAGCGTCCACGTTGGGCTGTCAGGCTTTCGATCATTTGGGTAAGTGACCCTACGCCGCTGGTATTGAGCGATTGCAGCCGATCACGATCCCCTTCAACCCGCGCCAAAAGTTGGTCGCGTTCTGTTGTAACGGCTTGTAACTCGGCTTGTAAACGATCCTGTTGGTTAAGAAGTTCGCTGCGTTCATCGGCGAATTTTTGCATCTCCACTTGCAAAGACGCTTGCTCGTCGTGTTTTTCTTTGAGTTCCATTTCAAAGGCCGCAACTTGCGCCAACAACCGAGCGCGATGCTGCTTGATTGTCTCTAATTTAGCTTGCGCCTCTTCACGTTCAAGCCGGAGTTTTTCCCTCTGTTTATTGATCGCCTCACGGTCTTCGGCAAGATTCTGCACTTCTGTCTCAAGCATCTGAATCCGCAGCACCCGTGCCTCTTCTTGCTCAATGGCGCTTTCCAACCGGAAGCGCTCGCTCATATAACGTTCAAGTTCATCCTTGAGCATTACGTTCTCGGCACTAAGCGAAGCCCGTTGTTCATATAATTCATTGATGAGCGGCGCGAGACCTGATGGACTGTCTTCAATACCGAGTGATTTTAACTGCGTCTGAATATCGACCAATTTTGCACTAAATTGATCGCGTTCTTCTTCGAGCCGCGCTTTTTCCGCCCACATCCGATCAATCACGCTTTGCATTGTCTCTGGCAGCGGCGAAGGATTATCACGCAAATCGTCTAATTGAGCTTGAAGCCGATCTCGTTGTTCCTGCAATTCCTCTTTTTCTCGTTGGAGCGCGTCCACCATATTATTAAGTATCGCCACATTATCCGGCGCAACCGCCCCATTAAGCGCCGCCTCTGCTTCTCTTAAGCGGGTCGCAAGCTGATCACGCTCCTCACGCAGGCGCTGCTGTTCTTCATTAATAGCGATCATCCGCTGCGAGATAGAAAGTCCTGCTTGCGAATCACTTAAATCGGACGCGATGCGGGTGCGTTCATCGTCCAACTTAATCTTAAGCTGGAACACTTGCCGGCTTAGTTCGCCGATTTGATCGCGGGCAAGCTGCAAACTGGCCTGCGCTTCCTCCCTTGCCGCCATCACTTCGCTTGTCGTAAATTTGCCGGGCGGAATCCCGCGAACAATCGCTTCAATCGTGCGTTCCTCCGCCAACATCCGCGCTTCATTAGCGGCATAGCCAAACGCCAACAATCCGCCAGCCATCACCGCCATACTTCGCAGAAGCTCCTCTTCTGTGGAAGAAAGCCCTCTGGCGGAATACGGCAGCGCGACCATTAAGACCGCAACCAACTCTTTATCTTGTATTAACGGCTGAAAATAAACCGGGCCGATATGTTCAATATCAAGACGAGCATAAAGGTCTTGCAGCTCATCGGGATTATGCTCAGGATCAAGTGTACGCTGCTGACGACGTTCAATCGCATTCACAAGCGTGGGTTGGTTATCCAAGTTTAGCGCTAGGCCAGAAATCGCCCGCTTCATCACATTGTCATAAATAATCGAAAAATCCGCGTAATTGGCATCTTGCAAGCGCAAAATTCCGGCGACATCCACTTTCAACATATCAATTGCGGCGCGGATAATTTTCTCTGGCAGGTTAGAAGAATCGGCATTTTCCAGAATAAGGCCTAATGCCCGTATTAACTGGATTGATTCACGCTCGGCGGGCGTAACAAGGTTAGAAACACGCTCCGGCATGGCCTTCGTAAGTTCAGGACGTGGCGATCCTTTTTCACTTTGCCGTGCGTTCAGGAGGTCTGTTTCCAGACGATTGACAATCGTGCGGTAAATCAATGCTGGCACAATCGCCAGCGCCGCGACAAAAGCCAACCGTGTTGGCCCCGCATAATCACCGATGATATTCCCCTGTGCAATTTGCAGCAGTGTTCCGCCATAACCCAACAAAAGAATCGCAAAAAAAACAATTTTTAGGGGTGCATCCACAACTGACCGAAAATAAGTCAAAATGAGTTGGATACCCAGCCCGCAAAGCAGCGCCGCCGCAAAACTCCAGGTAGTCCCAAAGACACTCAGGTTATAATCAATTTGGCCTGCCAGATCAAACCACTGAAGCGCGGTAACGACATAACCGCCTATGGTCGCGCCAGCCAGCACAAACAACAGAAGACCAGCGGCAAGGCCAAAGCGTTTGGTATCCGCAGTAAGAAACGCCCACCCCAACAAAATTATACTCATCACACTGGCGAATCGCTCCAGCGGCGGCAGCACCGTCATGGCTTCACGATCAGAAGTCATCGCCAGCAGCACCCCGCCCATCAGTAAAATCCATGTGGAGACCACGCCCAACAAAGCTAATGTGTAACGAGCAGCAGCGCGGTCATCAGGCCGGCGCAAGCGTTGGCTTAATGCCATGAAAAGGCTCGCCAAACTTACCGCGATGACGGTAAAAAAGTAAAGCAGTTCGCCGGGAGGCCGCACAAAAAGGTTTAAGAAATCAATCGCCTGTGACAAAATATCCCTCGGTCTACATCAGAAATCACACCCGATAACAAAAAGTATATCATACTCTAACCCCCTACAGGTTTTGTCGTAGTTAAATAAAGGTAAGGGATAAGTTGGCGAATCGACGGTTGACGTGCTTACCGCACAAGACTATGCTTTTACCATGACAAAAATAAATTTTTGGCGGCGCATCTCTAAGATTCTCAGAAGATTTCCCTGGATGGTTGCAGGGTTATATATTATCTGGCGGATGCTCCAAACAAAATACACGATGGGTGCAGTTGGTATTATTTTTAACAACGAAGGTCAGATTCTACTGGTAGAGCATGTTTTCCATCCTAAACTTCCTTGGGGCTTACCCGGCGGTTGGGTCAGCCACAGCGAAAATCCAGCGGAAGCCGTACAGCGCGAAATGCAGGAAGAACTCTCGCTTGATGTTGAGGTTGGCCCCTTGCTCTTAGCAGAATTTCACGAGAAATATCATCTTGATTTGGCATATCTATGCAAAGCCAACGACGCTATCGGGGCATTAAGTTATGAACTTCTCAGCTATCGTTGGTTTTCAACCGATGATCTCCCCCTTATTTATCCTTTCCAATCTCGCGCCATTCAAAAAGCAATCGAATTCAAACAAAGTTACGGATTAGACTCATGGTAAGTACAACCTTAAGCGGAAAAGGCACACACAGACGGCAGCGGCGGCTTCCTATTTTGCCAATTCTCTCCCTAGTGATGGTGGGTGCCGGCGTAACCCTATTTTTACTGGAATTGATCTCTTTCAGCCAACGCGAAGAACGCTTGCCCGCAGATTTACGAGTAGCAGGCGTTCAAGTTGGCGGCCTGCTCCCTTCGGAAGCGGTAGCACGTTGGGAACGTGTTTATGCCGAGCCGATTACGCTCTATTACGGTGACAGCCCGATTGAGCTTGATCCTGCTGCGGTAGGTTTTCGTACCAACCGAGAAACGATGCTGGCAGAAGCAGAAACCGCCGGAGAAACTGAAGGTGGTTTTTGGCTGCGGTTCTTTAATTATTTAACCGAGCAAGAGCTTGAACAATCGGCGGAAGTGCCGTTGAATGCCGATTACCAGCGCAGTTTACTAGAACAGTTCCTCCAAGACCTTACGCAGCGTTATGACCGTACTTCTGGCAACGCGGGCTATGATGTGGCGACGTTAACCACATTTACAGGCTCGCAAGGCCAACTCCTTGATACAACCCAAGCAATGGAACTCATCGATTCTGCTCTTCGCAGCCCGGATAATCGTGTCGTCAATTTGCCGATTGGCAATTCCACCGCGTCGCGCCCTGGCTTAGACTCGCTCCGACGGCTCATCGTCGATTATTTGGACTCGCAAAATTTTATCTATGACGGACAAACTACTGTCGCCTCAGTCTTCGTCCTCGATTTAGAGACAGGCGAAGAACTTACGTTGCTTGGCGATGTCGCTTTTACCGCTGCCAGCACCATGAAACTGCCTATTTTAATTGATTATTTCCGCTATTTAACCACAACCCCTTCCCAAGAAGAGGCATGGCTCATGGCGAATTCAATCTTATGCAGCCGAAATAGTTCCTCCAATTTGTTGATGCAAATCAGCGGCGGCGGCGTTGATCAATTCTCCGGGATCGCCAATGTGACCAATACCGTCCAATATCTCGGCGCACGGAATACTTATATCACCTCGCCATTTGTCACAGGCGACCCGAATCAGCAGCTTGGTTCAATCGGCGCACCCGCAACCCTTCCCAATCCGAATTATAATACGAAACCCGACCCGTTTAACCAAACGACTGCCGAGGATTTAGGGTCGCTCCTCACCCTCTTGTATGACTGTGCCAATTATGGATCAGGTTTAATTACAGCCTATGCCAACGGCGAATTTACCCAGACAGAATGCCGACAGATGATTGAGCTGATGAGCGGGAATGATCTGCTGCGCTTACTGCAAGCTGGTCTGCCACCGGGAACACGAATTTCGCATAAAAACGGCTGGCTGGATAGCGTCGTCGGTGATGCTGGCATTGTTTATCCGGCCAATGGTCGCAATTACATTATTTCTGTTTTCTTGTGGGAAGATGTGGAGTTCCAGAATTATCAGCGGTTGTGGCCTATCGTAGAAGGGATTTCTCGCGCGACATGGAATTATTTTAGCCCGGAGGAAGTGCTGCTGCTGCCACGTACCGACATCCCATTGGAGGCGCAAGGCTGTGAAGGCAACTATCTTCCGCCGGATGCCGCCTCCGTCAACTTAGACGATATTGATGCGTGGCGCGGGCAGTAATAAAACCGCAACTCAGATACGTTTTTCCATAATGAGTTGATTATGATTCTGCTCGTATTTGTAGGAGATGCTGTCCATGAATTTCTTGACGAAGTAAATTCCCCAGCCGCCGCCCTCGCGCTCTACAAGGGGGGATTTGGGGTCGGGGTCGGAGCGTTGAAGCGGGTCGAAAGGTTTGGCATCATCAAGAATCGTAATAATAAAGCGATCAACCGCATGAACACAAACCACCTCAATTGCCCGCTCTTTTCCCTGAAAGTTATAGCCGTGTTCGATAATGTTGGTGCAGACTTCTTCGACGGAAAGATGGCAGTGATAGACAGCATTCTCATTTAAGCCTGCTTCCCGCGCCGCATCCGCAGCAAATTCACAGGCTTCTTCCACCCTTTCAATCACGGCGGGTATGGTCAAGCGATGTTCCACTATTCCCATCAGGCTACACTCCCGTCTAAAATAGACGTTTAAGGTCTATAGGCGACGCTTAGTAACTTTTGACCGCAGTATCTTGATTCTCATAAATCTGGAAAATCGTATCAAGCCCCGCCATTTCTAACACTTCCCGCACCCGTTCCGACGGTTGGGCAATGCGTACATCCCCCGTCGCACGTTTAACCTTCTTTAAGGCCGAGACAATCTCGCGCAGACCCGCACTGCTCATGTAGTCCACCCCGGAAAGATCAAGCACGATGAGGATATTGCCACCATCAATTTCCCCAGAAAGCGCCTCGCCCAATTGGTTAGCGTTCATACTATCCACGCGCCCCTTAACTTCCACCAGCGTGACTTTTTCCAAGCCGGATACTTTAATATCAATCATGCCGCTTTTCCTTGCATCCATGCCACAATTATGCAGCATTATATAGCAGTTAAGATTTTGAAGAAAATAACCTATCTGACCTTATAGTAGGCAGACAGGGGGATTATAATACGTCGTAACCGTAAGCATAGTACACAGAGTGAAATTTTACAATTCGCGCATGGAAACTGGATATTTGATCGCCTTAATTCTGTTATTTAGCTTCATGATGTTCGTTTTTCAACGGACAGAAGCCAAAAAACGACGCATCATCGCGTTTATGATGCTTATTGTGTTTCTTTTCATCCGTGATTGGGTGCTATCAAGGGCGATTGTCCGCGAGGCAAACACAGCTTTTATCATCGCCCTAGTGGTTAATTTGCTTTTCTGGGCGCTCATCGGACGTTATAACCCCGTTCCAAGCAGTGATGAAATTCAAGTATTAGGATTAGATGACTGAGGAAAATTTCAGGGTAATGCGGATAAACACATTGCCCTGAGTTTATTTTTAGCCAATCACCGTCAAGGGGATAATATCGGCATTCTGAAGCATGACCACGCTGATTCGGGCGGCAACAGTTCGCGCCAGCGTATTAAAGGCGCGGCCTGCTGGACTATCCGGCTGCGTAATCACAATCGGGCGACCATAATCGCCGCCTTTGCGAACTTCGGCTTCCAAAGGCACACGTCCCAGAAAAGCGACATTCCGTAACTGTGCCAGCTTTTCGCCGCCGCCCTCACCGAAGAAATCACCTGCCATATTTTCTACCACACCCAAAATCGGGACGTTAAGCTGTTCGAACATGGCAATGCTGCGAAGTGCATCAGAAACCGCGACTTCCTGCGGTTGCGTGACGATAATCGCCCCAGCTAGTGGGAAGGACTGCGCTAAAGAAAGCGGCGCATCCCCCGTCCCCGGCGGCAGATCGACAATCATATAATCGAGATTCGCGCCCCAATCCACATCGGTAAAAAACTGACGAATCGCACTGTGGAGCATCGGGCCGCGCATAATCATCGGCTTGTCCGGCTCGGTCAAAAAACCGGTACTCATCAGCTTTACGCCGTAAGCCTCAATTGGCATCATCTTATTATTGACAACTTTAGGGCGACCCGCGATCAATCCCATCATCTGCGGAACGTTTGGGTTTAAAATGTCGGCATCAATCAATCCAACCCGCGCCCCAGCTTCTGCTAAAGCCGCCGCCAGATTAACCGCGATAGTGCTTTTCCCTACGCCGCCCTTGCCGCTGCCGACAGCAATAATGCTGCGGATCGGTGCGTTTAAATTACCTATTATGCGGCGATCCGTTGGCACTTGCGCGTCCCAACTAATTTGGAGTTTATTAACACCCGGAACTTTACCAATCACGGCTTCGTTACAGCGCGTCAAAAAGACATCTTTGAGTGGACAAGCGGGTGTCGTCAGCACAATGGTGAAACTTGCCGTAGCATCCGAAACCGTCAAATCGCGCACCATATTCAGCGAGACAATATCCCGATGCAATTCAGGTTCAATGACGGTGCTTAAAGCCGTCATGACTTGTTGTTTAAGGTCAGCCATTTTAACTCCTGTGAAAATTTTCTTGACTGCATTTGCGGAATAAGTATAACGCACGTCAGCAAAATGTTAAGTGACGTTTATCACGATCAGCGCAAAGCAAATTTTTTGACGGTGTTCCAATAACGCGAAAAGCGCTTTAGGTCAATCCGGCCTTCATAATCCACAAAAGGCTCAATTTTTAGCACTTCCAATCTGCTGCCCGAAGGCATAACTTGGCTTACTTGTCGGCAAATAGTCCGAAAACGCGGACTAGGACTTTCGGCAGTGAGGATGCGGGTCGCGCCGTGTTCTGTAGCGAAACCCACAATTTCGCTCACAACATCCCCACGACGAATAGTCACGGGAAGTTCAAGCAGACATTCATACATAAAAACGATGCGCTTAAAGCTGATGTGCCATTCGTTCAAAAGTGCTTCATCCCACACGAAAATCGCAGGCGCATTTGGGCTGGATACTAACGCAGGGTTATGTGGACTCAGGCAGTCGCCATGCACCCAAACAATCGTCTTTGGGTTATCGCTCATCGCTTATTGCCTTTACGGTTATCCTGTCGATCTTGGGGAGGTGCATTTGGAAACAAATCGACCTCAAGCGCTTCATAGCTTCCCTCAAAATTGCATTTGCCGTATAAGGGACAGTTCTCACAATAAACACCGTCGGTAAATTTTTCCAAATTCTCCCGATTAAAAAAATAGGGCTTATGACTGAAGGTGCTTGCCACCCACTGCCATGAGAGGTTGTTGCTGGCCGGATCGCCATCCAGAAGATGGATTAAAAACCATTTTGCCCCTGCCTGCCATTTAACTCGCCGCCAATGGACGATATAAGCCGCCATCCACATACGCGCATGATTATGCAAATAGCCTGTTTCGTGCAGTTCACGACTAAACGAGTCGATACAAACTAAGCCCGTTTCGCCCTTTTCAATATCATCTGGCAGTTCATCGGCATAATGTTTGGCACTGTAACCCGTTTTATAGTCTTCTTGATCTACCCAGATTCCGTCCCCGATTTCGGCATATTTACGCTGCCAATAATCGCGCCAGGCTAATTCCGTCACTAATTTTTCCGCATCTTGAACACGCCGAGACTTTCGCAGCGCGAAATCGCGCACGTCTGCCAAACTGAGTACGCCATGTCGCAAATAAGCGGAAAGACGCGTTACTGCCCCATTCAAGTTGTTGCGTGTCCGTGCATAGGTTAAAGGATCAATTTTTGCGAGGGCTTGTTCCGCGGCTTTACGCCCACCGAGCGTCTCGGAGGCATGATAGTCGTGGGTGATGGCTTCTGGAAATTGTTCTTTTAAGTATGTGATCATCTCATCACGAGTCGCAAAATCGCGCCGTAGATCATTGGTCATGCGAGATCGCTTTCTGCGATGTCCGCGATTTCATCCGGCAAGCATCACTACAATATTTCACCTCATCCCAATTCTTTTCCCATTTTTTGCGCCACACAAACGGACGCTGGCAAACCACACAGATTTTCGTCGGCAGATGTTGTTTTTTTACACCACGCATAAGTGAGCAATCAGCTTTCAGCGGTTAGCAATTCGCTTTTGAACGAAGATTAACATAAGGCTCTTAAATAAGAATGAGAATCAAAAACCCGGCAAACACATCTGCCGGGTATCGTCTCATGGTGCAATTTATCGAGATTTATTCGTTCTTCGCAGCACGTTTACGAGCGAGTGCTTCCTCACGCTTGCGGAGGCGTTCTGCTTTTGCGGCCTCTTCATCGACTTCTGGCGCGGCTTCCTGCACAGATACAGCAGGGGCATCGGCAAGCGCTTCCGCCGTCGCAACAGGTGCGGGGGCTGGCGTAGGTGCAGCGGCGGCACTCTTAGCGGCCTTCTTGCGTTCCTTCAGCACATCAGTATGTTCCCAACCGCCACGCGCTTCCATTTCTTCCAGCGCAGTCGTCGGGGCGATACTCTGCCAATAGCGGAATTCTTTCGAAAGTTTCTGCTTATCGTGGATATGAGCGCTGGTGCGGTCATAGCTGGCGAGTTCGTAGTCATGATCCATCTTGATGGCATCAAACGGACAGAACTCGGCGCAGTAACCGCAGTTCATACAAATATCGATGTCGATAAAAAATGCTTCTGGTTCGGGCTTAGGACGGCCTGTCACAGGGTCTTGACCACGCACAATCCAGATGCACTGCGGCGGACATACCTTCGCGCAGATGCCGCAGCTTGTACACCAATCATGCCCCGGACGCTCCGGGTGATCGTAATTTTCGACCACCAGAAATGGTACAAAGCGGAAACGCTCCGGCACAGCCAATTTTTCATCTGGATACTGTACAGTGTACGCACCTTTTGAGCCTAGCCCCTGCCGTTCCTGAAAACGTTCCTGATTATTGCTGTACTTCCTAAAACCATAACGCACATCGTCGGCATAGGTGGCGACGAAATGCTTGAGCGTAATCCCTAATCCTCTCAGGATTCCTCTTCCGTACATGACCTCTCTCCTCAAGCCGTCAGCACTCCGCTTTCAGCCTTATTGTTAATTTTTATGGTGATGGAAATATCCTAACCGAAATAACCAAGCCTTACGTAATTTGCCGTCATTATGGGGACAAGATAATGCAAAAAATGAACACGCAAATCTCTGTAGGGACATCATAGTTGATGTCCGCTTCGACTTTGCGACGGACACGATATATCGTGTCCCTACAATCTCCGTGTTCATTTGTTAATCGTCATGCTCTTGCCCTACAAAAATTTGCTTGAAATGCCTAACTTCTAAACTTTACAATCTTATTAGAAGCTGCACATTGACCACTTTAAACTCACCACTTGTCACTCACTAGCGGTCTGTTTCGCCCAAAACGATGTCAATGCTGCCGAGGATCGTCACCACATCGGCGACTTTATGTCCCTTAGACATTGCGCCGAGTGCCGTCAAATTGATGAAACTTGGGGCGCGGATATGATAACGCCAAGCGTTCTGTGTACCCTTTTCTTCACCCGCAGAGACGACATAAAATCCTAGTTCGCCTTTGGGATTTTCCACGCGCCCATAGGATTCGCCTAATGGAGCACGCAGGGCATAGACTGGATTTCCTGCCAGAATGGCCTCACCCTTCGTGCGTTCCAAACGCGGCAAAATCTGACGCAAAATCCGCAGGCTCTCGCGCATTTCGCGCATCCGCACGATAAAGCGATCATAAATATCGCCTTGAATACCAACCGGAATATCAAAATCCAGATCGGGATAAATGCTGTACGGTTCGGCACGGCGCACATCATACGGCACACCACTGGCACGCAGCAGCGGCCCAGCAGCGCTGTAAGCAACCGCCATATCTGCCGGAAGCACCCCTACCCCGATACAGCGTTCTTTGAGGATTTCGTTCTCAGTCAGGTAATTCTCGTACTCATCAAGAAAGCGCGGCAGACGCTCATTGATGATTTCCGTCAGGTATTCCATCGTATTAAAGTCGCGCACCCGGTCATTGACCAAGTTTGCCACACTTTTGATGCGTTCTGGAATATCCTTAAACACGCCGCCAAAGCGCATGTAATTGCACATCAAGCGCGACCCCGCCGCCGCCTCGAAGAAATCCAGAATCTTCTCACGCTCACTGTTGGCATAAAGCATCGGTGTAAAAAATGCGCCCAGGTCATTGAGCAAAAAGCCAATCGACCACAGATGATTCACGATGCGCGTCAGTTCGGTCATCAACACACGGATGACTTCAGCGCGATAGGTCGGCGGCTGATAGCGTGCGCCTGCGCTGAGAAGCTGCTCAATAGCCAACGCATAACCGAGGTTATTACCCATGCTGGAAATATAATCCAGACGATCTGTAAACGGCATGTTATGCAGATAGGTGTTGCGCTCACCAATCTTCTCATGATTACGGTGCAAATAGCCCATAACGGGTTCAAGCGAGTCAATCGTCTCGCCATCCAGCGTGATAATCATGCGGAACACACCATGTGTACTAGGATGATGTGGCCCCATATTGACGATTAGACGATCTGTTTTCATCGAATCGCCAGAAAGTTCTTGAACGTCTACGCCCAAACCTAAGCCACTGTAGAGCATCTCTTCCGAGCGATCTTGCAGCCGGGAAAGATCAAAATCTGCCGGATACTTCACATTTTTGCCGTAAGCATTTCGTTCTTCAGCACGATGCACATGGCCTTCAGGCCAACGACTGCCGAAAGGCTTATGGTCTTCTTCGTAGTAGGCTTCTTGCCAATCCTTCCGCATCGGATGTCCGTCAAAGCCGTCCCACATCAAGATACGCTTGAGGTTAGGATGACCAGGAAACTTGATGCCATAAAGATCATAAGCCTCACGCTCTTGAAAATCCGCACCCGGCCAAACATCAATCAGCGACGGAATGACCGGGTTATCACGCGGGGTCTGTGCTTTAAAGACTAAAGCGGGGCCTCCAGAAATCCGATAGGCATGGTAAACCATCTCCATATCGCTTTCGGGCGCACCTAAGCCGAGATAATCTACCGCCGTCGCACTGGAAAGGTAATCAAAACCGAGTTCATCGCGGATAGCCAACGCAACATCAACCAGCTTTTTAGGGTCTACCAACACACCCTTAAACCCCTGCCGCGTATCATCTGAAACCACGCCGGGAAATTTGTCTTTCAAGTGGCGAATGGCGTTCTCGACACTTGCTACTTCAACTGCTTGTGTATCGGGTGCAACCATGTTGTCTTTACTCCTTCACGCCCTGAGCGGCTTTTTTACGGGCAAGGGCTTCTTCGCGTTTACGCAGGCGCTCGGCCTTTTCGGGATCATCCGCTGCTACTTCGGCAGCCGTCGGCGCTGCTTTTGCCCCTACTGCTGCTTTTGCCGGGATAGATTTCTTGGTCTCAAATTTCGGCAGTTCACGCATTCCGTAAGGTTTACCCAATGCCGCCAGTTCAGCATTACGCCGGATGATGTCCATCTGGCGCGGATCAATGATGTCCGGCCCCAAAATCGGGATAGGTGTCGGTTCCGATGGCCCCACGCCGTACCAGGGGACATCATCCAGATTTGCCAAAGACTGGCCATCAATTTTCTTTTGTAACGCAATTAACCCGTGCAAGAGTGCCTGTGGAGTTGGTGGACAGCCGGGGACATAAATATCCACCGGAAGATATTTATCCACGCCGGAAACCACGTTATAGCCTTCTTTGAAAGGGCCGCCGCCGCTGGCGCAAGCGCCCATCGCCATCACATATTTCGGCTCTGGCATTTGGTTATATAGGCGCACAATCGGGACGATCATCTTTTTCGTGACCGTGCCAGAAACAATCATTAAATCCGATTGGCGCGGGCTGGCACGCATCACTTCCATCCCAAAGCGCGAAAAATCAAAACGAGAAGCTGCTGTTCCAATCATCTCAATCGCACAGCAGGCCAACCCAAATAGCAAAGGCCACATGGATGAACGGCGGCTCCAGTTGTAGATTTTGCTCAGGCTGGTGATCGCAAGGTTGCCTTCCATCCCCGGAGGGAGGGGGAACTCTGTATCGTGTAATTCCTTTAAATTGATCTCACTCATAAACTGGCTGTCTCCTCATACCACTCACGTAAAATTCCATTTAAGATACTGTCGTTTGCAAGTTCAGGATCATCTGCGAAATTCGGCAGCGCGATGATCCATTGATAAAGCTGTTGTATACCCACTGTTTCAACATCAGCGTCCCCATGCGTTGCCATCAAACTGAGGACAATTTCATAGGTCGCGTCCCAAAACAATTTATCTTCATCGCTCATGATAGTAACCCGAAACCACTAAAATAACGATGAGGATGCAGATAAGAAGTGCTGCACTTTTTATTCCTCAAAGATCACATGCATAGGTAAAGTAAAGTCCGGCAGCACATTTTCGCCGCTTAACACACCATCAATCCCGACTGTTTGCACATCATTCGCTTTGGCAGAATAAACTTCGACTATTTGCTGATCTGGAAAAACTAACCAGACCAACGAAGTCCCTAAATCCAAATAACGTTCTGCTTTTTTCCGCAGTTGTCGCTTACTATCTGTAGGCGACTTCACCTCAACAGCAAGATCAGGTGGAATAGGCGCTCCTCGCTCAGGTCGTTCCGGCATCCGTGCTTTAGAAATGTAAGCCACATCTGGGATAAATTCGTTTTCATCAGACATGTGATACGTGCCATCTGCACCGGAAACCCGCCCTATGGGCTGCTCAATTGTAACCTTCTTAAGATAATAAAGTAGGACTTTCGCTTACCTCACCCCCCGGCCCCCTCTCCAATACTTGGAGAGGGGGAGAAAAACGCATCTTGAAGTCCCCTCTCCATGCAATGGGGAGGGGATTTAGGGGTGGGGTAA
>DAOTTO010000609.1:0-4882 GCA_034437895.1 Anaerolineae bacterium
CATTATTATGGCGATTTGCAAGCGACCTTCCCCGATCAATTGGGCAGCGTATCGCTTGACACCTTCTATCGCGCCATCAATAAAGTCCAACGCTCGCTCATCCGCACCGATGCCGACGAAGTAACCTATAACCTGCATGTCATGATCCGGTTCGATCTTGAGCTTGATCTGCTGGAAGGCAAATTATCTATCCGTGATTTGCCGGAAGCATGGCAGGAGCGCTATGAAAGTGATTTGGGGATTGCCGCGCCGTCAGATGTCGATGGGGTACTTCAGGATGTGCATTGGTACGGTGGCATTGTTGGCGGAGTTTTCCAAGGATATACTTTGGGCAATATCATGAGCTTACAATTTTACGATGCCGCGCTCAAAGCACACCCAGAAATCCCTGCTGAAGTGGGACAAGGTAAATTTTCCACACTGCATGGCTGGATGCGCGATAACATTTATCAGCACGGCAGTAAATTTACCGCGCCGGAAATCTTGGAACGAGCGACAGGCAGCAAATTGACCATCGAACCGTATATCAAGTACCTAAAAGCCAAATACGGCGAATTATATTCATTGTAGATTCAGGGATGGGCGGTGGCTTAGAGCTATCTGCCGCCCATCTTAAATCATTTCTGTTCAATCACAAACATCGGGACAACCGAACCGCCCCCCGTCGTCACATTTAAAAGTGTCCCCTCGGAAAGCCGCGTCAAGCAGCCGCCCACAGTTTGCCCATAAAAAATATAGGGGTCAGCATCGATAAAACGTGGGCTGATGTCTAAAGATTCGTCAATCATCATCGGGAAGTCGCGCTGCACCAGATTAACACGCTCCTGCGCCACATAAGGCATCGTCAGCGCATGGCGGAGTTCTTCATCCCAAATTTCTTGGGAGGTCTCCCAGCCAATGATGACACCTTTGCCACCGTACTCGTCATTGGGTTTTAACACCAAGCGCTCTTTGTTCTCCGAGACAAAGGTCAGCATATCGACATCTTTATCTTGATAGCGCGTCTTGCGATCACTCACACGGCGTGTCCAAGGAATATGAGCATGAATCGCATTAGTTTCATGTTCGGTAAAAAGATGGGCATTCTGCTCGTCGCTCAAGAAGGCAAAGCTGGCTTTTTTCGCCATCAATTTAGCGCTGAACGAATTGGTCATGAATACAGCGCGATCACGAATGGCTTTAACGATTGTGCAATCAATCCCTAACTGCTGGATAAGTTCGCTGCACAGCACCCGTTTATAGATAATATCAACGCGAAAATCACCCGCCCACAAATGCCCATCACGGTAATCCATCTCACGCGGATCCGCCAAAGCACTGCGATACCCGTGCGCCTCAAAATGCTCGCGGCAGATTTCATGTTCGGTGCGCGTAGGGACTTCCGCCCAATCGACAATTGCAATCTGCGGTTGATCGCGCCCGCCCCAATCTTTGTACCCACGCAAAATCACTTCCAGCAGGCTGTCCATCCCCGGCAGGCTGTGGACATGATAGTAATCTTGGAAGCGCTGCATCACTTCTAACGCCATAAAAGCTTCGATCAACTGATCGCCATACCCGATTCCGGCGGGTGTCTCCGCGTTATATTCAACAAAACGCAGATAGCGCGTATCCGCTTGAAAAAAAGCATCCAAGCGTGATGATGACCAGGGAACAGCAATATCCTTATCCAAACTGAACAATTCTTCTTCGTATGGCTCAAGATCAAGCTGAGCGCGCAAATTAGCATCTTCCATACAGGCAACATGTGCTTTGGCGAAAGTACCTAGTATGACTTCAGTTTCGGCTTTTAGGTAATTCCAAGCATCACTATTGTAAAAATGCGGACGCAGCACACGACATAATGGATTGCCACCAAAAAGCAGACCCCGTTTTTGCAGGCTATCGAATAGTGCAGCGTGGGTGTCTTCCGCTAGATGGTCATCGAGCAAACTGTGATAGCGCTCGATTGCTGCTGCAATCATGCCTTTTCTCCCTTGCGCGGAGCTTTTTTGGCGGTTTCTGCTTTGGGCTTCGCGGTGCTGGCGGGCTTGGAACTCGCCAGTTTTGCCCAATAATACCGATCGCGCGTCCCCTCTTTTGATTTCGCCAAGCGAATCGTCATATCCGCCATGCGCGTCACCATCCATTCAAAATGCTTACGTCCCAGTGAATTCACATCCATATCCGGCGCAGGATTCATAAAATCAATGGCGTAAGGTATGCCATCTTTAAGGGCAAACTCAGCGGTATTCATGTCATAGCCAAAAGCCTTGCAAATCTTGAGGGTGTCGCTCACAAGGCGGTCATGCACTTCCGGCGGAAAATTATGTTCTTCGTGATAGTGGCGGCTGTTAGGGTCATAACGCATGACATGGACATCAGTCTGTCCCAATCCCATACAGCGGGCGTATTCTTCCCATTTAATAAATTCTTGCAAAATCATGGTCAGCAAGCCGCTGGTGTTATAACGCCAGATGAGTTCGTCAATCGAATGCACGACGTAAACATCACGCCAACCGCCGCCATGTGCGTCTTTTAGCACACACGGAAAGCCACCGATTTGGTCAACAAGGGCATACCAGTCAATCGGGTAAATTAAGTTACGTAAACTTTCTGTCGGGACGATACCGGGAACATATTCGCGGTTCGGCAGCACTACAGTCCGGGGCGAAACCACGCCCAACTGCGTGACGAGCGACGCGCCGAAAAATTTATCGTCGGATGTCCACATAAAGGGATCGTTGATAACCCGAACACCTTGCAAAGCGGCATTTTTTAGATAAGAGCGATAATAGGGGACTTCGTGCGAGATGCGGTCAACGATAACGCGGTAGGGATTTGGCTCGTTCATTGTCGTGCCGCCGAGTTTGACGTATTCCGCGATGACTCCTTCGTTACGCCCGTTGACTTCAGCGATAAAAGCTGGAGGCCATGACCATTCGCGCCCGACGATCACGCCGATTTTTAAAGGTTCTTTGGTTTTTACCATGAGTTTTCTCCATGAGTGCGATTAAGTATCAAATAAACTTATTTCAAGTCCATGTAGATCATACAGGGGATTATAGCCCCTGCCAAAAATTCACCCTTCGGACGGACTACCCGAATTAATCATGACCACTCATGTACAGGTTGACCATTTTTTGCCAGTAAGGCCAATCGTGCGACCATCCTTCCCATTCACGTAAAGCATTACCAATGCCTTTGCTCCACAGCAGCGCGGACATACTACGCGCACTTGGCATGAGCCGATCTTCCCGCCCTGTCGCCATGATAATATCAACATGCCGCAGCAGCGCTAATCGCTGTGCGTCGTTTTCATTAGCGATAAACTGCATAGGATTATTGAAATAAACGTTGTCGTCGCTGTAACCGCCTGTGAAACCGCGAATGTCATAAAGGCCACTCATCGCTAGAATACGGTCTACTTTATCAGGGTGCTTCAAACCGAAAGACATAGCATGAAACGCCCCAAAACTCGCGCCCGTGACGATCAAAAAAGGATTGTCATTTTTACTGACGCTGAAAGGTAATACTTCGTTGTAAAGATAAGAATCATATTGGGTATGACGATACGCCCGTCCGCTGGGATGCGCCCAATAACAATACCAACTTTCCGCGTCGATGCTGTCTACACAGTAGAGTTGCAGCCACCCGCGTTCAATCGGCTCCCGCAGCGCCCCCGTCATATTGCGGTCTTCCCATTCATAAAATTTACCCTGTGACGTTGGGAAGACGAGGACACGCGCTCCGGCATGACCAATAACGAGCAGTTCCATGTGGCGGTTGAGCGATGGACTGTACCAGTTGTGATGCTCACGATTCATGATTCGTTTGGCCTTGTAGGTGATGTTGATAATTTAAGAATGGCCGCAATTGCATCCGCCGGATTGATGACCCCTGCACCTTGACGCTCATGCGAGACATCGGGCAGCGGGTCGGCGGTTGCCGTCAGGATAATGCGAATTGCCGCCGGAGTCAGGTCAGGTTTAGCTTCCAGCATTTGCGCCACAATCGACGTAACAATCGGTGTAGCGACGGATGTGCCATCGACATGCTGATAATACGCATCCACAATTTTATGCGCGTGAATGCGTTCCTGCAAAATCGCGTGGACTTTTTCATCATGATAGAACAAGCCGCGCCGTTTAATCCCAAATTCAGCGCGACCTTCCCGCAGCGCTCGTTTAATCAGGCGTGTATCGCCGCTTTTGAGCAGCGGAGCCAGCAGCAGCGCTTCTTGTGCCACGCGAGTGGTCGGTAAAATTGGCGAGGCAATCCACATGGCAGGCGCAGAAATATCCGGTTTGCTGGTGCCATCATAGGCTTTGCCATAATTACTATGATACGGCTTCCATAAGGCTCTATCGAGGGAATTATGATCGTCAATGCCGCCTACCGTAATCGCTTCTGGGGCGCTGGCAGGTGGCACCATCTCTTGCGTTCCCCGATTGCCTGCCGCTGCGATCACGATGATGCCTGCCGTCGTTAAGGCGCGGATCGCCTCATAAATCGGATGATGGGGGTCATCACTGGAAAAATCGCCGCCGACAGAAAGGTTCACGATGTTGATGTGATAACGATGATAATGATCGAGTATCCAGCGCAACCCACGCAGAATATCACCCTCTTTCACCTCATAGCGTTCATTCATCACTTTGATGAGGACAAGCTGCGAATCGCTGGCGATACCACGATAGCGCCCGCCGGATAAGCGTCCATCTCCAGCAGCAATCACACTGGTCATCTGCCCATGCCAGCTAAAATCATGCGCCGTATCAAACGGATGATCTTCGACAATATGCTCATTAGTGGCATCCACATGAATGAGGACGCGCCCTTCCAAATCAGGATGGGCGTAAAAACCCGCATCGACAAAGGCAATCACAACCCCTTTCCCCGT
>DAOTTO010000610.1:0-1903 GCA_034437895.1 Anaerolineae bacterium
TGATTGCGTCCAGCGTCATCCCACGCATCGAACCCGATTAGGCCGCGTTTTTCCAGCACTTTTTTCACATGATCGAGCGCATTCGGCAGCGCCTCGCTCCGGTTTACGCGCTCCCGCAGTACACCGTTCACCAGCTTAAGCAGCAAAGGCCATTCGCCCAACCGTCCCGCCAATTGACGAAATTCCGCGTCTAAACTCCCCCTCTCTGCGCCGGAGAGGGGGTTGGGGGGTGAGGTCAACAATCCTGCACCGAGCAAATTCACCGCTTCATCAGATTTCATCGCATCCACAACGATGCGCCGCGCATCGGTTGACAAAGTGTGATCGTTGCGCGTCGTAATCAGGCGGGTGCAGCGCTCGCCACCCTGCAAAAAGGGACGGACGTGCTGCGCGTTCCATACATCGTCAATCACCATCAGAATATCACGATCCGCCAGCAGTTCCGCCAACCGTACTGCCGCCGCGTCCACCCCCGTAAATCCGGGGCGCTCCCCGCTGAGGATTTCGATTAAATCCAGCACCTTGTCGGTCAAATTATCAGGATTTTCACCCAACGTCACCCACAGGATGCCATCATCGAAGGCTTGCTGAACATCCTCTTGATGGCAGATCGCCCGCGCTAAGGTCGTCTTACCGAATCCACCCGCGCCGCGCAGTGCCGCCGTGATCGCTACCGGATTATCACGTTTTTCGTCCAAAAGCAGCGTGATGAGTTGGTCGAGTTCGCCGGGGCGGTTGACGAAATCCGCTGGCAGCGCGTCGCACATAAACGGCACACGCGGCGACTCGCAGCGCGTGTTCAGGTCATTCAGAAGTTTTTTCTGCTGGTCAGGATGGGAATAATCATAGAAGTGGCTGCTGCTCATCCAGCGCGGCATTTTGGTAAAATCCGGCGGATTCCCCGGCACGAGTACCGGATACACACATACGCCCTGCTGCCGCGCATAACGCCATTCCTTACGGACGACGGGCGACTCAAGCGCGGCAGGCGTGGCGACCAGCACCATAAACTCGACGTTATCCAGCGCCGCCGTGATTTGCACCCACCAGTCGCGCCCGCCTTCCATTTTGATGCGGTCTTGCCACAGGGGGATGCCTGCGCGTTCCAAACGCTCACGCAGTTCAAGCGCAAACGGTTCGCCATCTTTGCGCGAATACGAGATAAAAACACGCGGTTTCAGGAGTGGATTAGGGTCAGTCATGAGTGCCGCTTCTTTAATCGGACGAATAAACCGAGTTTACCGAATCTGCTGCATTTACGAAAGCGCATCCGTAAGACTCTAGTGGCGCATGGCGGCGCTTTCCGCCAATACACGCTGAATCGTCTCCACCGAAAACACACTTTGCCCGCGCAGGAGTTCGTTGCCCGTGCCATCATATAGGGTATAGGTCGGCGTAAATTCAAATTCAAAGCGATCCCGCGCCTCGCGGCCTAGATCGCTGTGAATATCGAGCAGCAGTTCATCAATATCGACGTTTTGCGCTTCGAGCGTATCGACCAATTCGCGCACGGAAGGCAGGGCGGCGATACAGCCGAGGCAAAAATGCGAATAGAGCATCACAAACGTCGGGCGACCATCGACCAGCATCGTCTCGACAGCGGCGACGTTATCCGGCTGTGACGTGCTTCTCGGAAAGCGTGAGATCACCAAAACGCCGATCACAACCACGACATAAACACCGATGACCACGCCACGAATGATCGGACGCAGACGTAAAACCTGCCACAAAATCAGCGCCAGCACCAAACCGACACCCGCCGCGATCAAGACAAAAGAATATTGACAGGACTTTCGCTTACCTCACCCCCCAGCCCCCTCTCCAATACTTGGAGAGGGGGAGAAAAACGCATCTTGAAGTCCCCTCTCCATGCAATGGGGAGGGGATTTAGGGGTGGGGTAAA
>DAOTTO010000611.1:0-19673 GCA_034437895.1 Anaerolineae bacterium
CGCCAGAAACGGCACTTCGGCTTTCAAACGGGCGACATAGTACAGGCAAGTGTGCCTACTGGAAAGTATGCAGGTGACTACACTGGACGAGTAGCTTGTCGCGCAACTGGCAGCTTCGACATTAAAACCGAGGTTGGGAAAATCACAACCAAACATAGCAATTGCGTAGTCCTACACCATTCGGACGGCTACACCTATACGAAAGGATTAAGATGCTTACCTCCCCATGCCTAAAGGCAGGGGTATCTCGCACCGATTTCGATGACTTAGAAATTGATGATACTATGGGGATGGATAAATTTGTTATGGTGGGGTTTTCAGTAATATGTCAACAATAACGTCGGAGACTATTCAACAGCTTATTAGCAAGCTGGACAGCGATAAGCACGATATACAGCAAACAGCCGCGATTCAATTAATCGAAATTGGGCGATCAGCCGTGCAGCCACTCATCAATGCGCTCAAAAATACCAGTTGGCGCGTCCGTTATTTGGCGGCGTGGGCGTTGGGCGAAATTGGTGATGAAACAGCCGTCGAACCGTTGATTAAAACGCTGCAAGATCGCAACAGCGATGTCCAAGATTGGGCGGCAAAAGCATTAGGCGAAATTGGCGATGTCCGTGCTGTGCGTCCGCTGATTGTGCTGCTCAAAGATCGTGATGCAGGAACGCGCCGTAATGCTGCCGCTGCATTAGGCTGGATTGGTGACGAAAGCGCGTTACAGGCCTTGATAGGGATGCTCACTGATACAGATGACGCGGTTCGCAGCAGTGCCGCCGCCGCTTTGGGGAATTTAGGTGACGCGCAGGCGACGCTTGCTCTGATCCCTATGTTGAAAGATAAAGATGAATGGGTGCGGATTCGCAGCGCGAAGGCAATCGGCAAAATCGCAGATTATCGTGCTACATCGCCATTGATCGAAACCTTAAAAGATGAGCGTGAATGGGTGCGGTATAACGCGGCTTGGGCATTGGGGCAAATCCGCGACGGAAGCGCTTTTCAGGCCTTAGTGGAGTCACTCAACGACGAAAGTGCCAATGTCAGGCGCGGTTCGGCGGAAGCACTAGGCAAATTTGGCGATCCGCGTGCGATTGAACCGCTGAAAAAACACTTGACGAGCGATGCCGATGATGGCGTAAAATCTGCCCTTTATACGGCGCTTAAACAAATGGGTCACTGAGTGATGAGCGAACAACAAGAAATCGCGGTACATATTGCTGAACTTGGGGCAGCAGATAGCCAAGCGCAAGAACGCGCCGTCGAATCGCTGATCAAAATTGGCGCAGCGGCAGTGGATATGCTGATTGATGCTGTTAACGATGGTGACGCGACGGTCTGTGCCAATGCTGTTGAAGCACTAGGGCAAATTGGCGATGAACGCGCCGTTGGCCCGATGATTATCGCTCTGCAAGATACAGATGCCAATGTCGTTATCGCCGCGATGAACGCGCTCCGCCGAATTGGTGATCCCCGTGCCGTTCACCCACTAATCCCCTTTTTAAGCAGCGACGATATTTATATCCATTTCAACGCGACGTTGGCATTAGGGCAGCTTAAACATGGGCAAACAGTCGATGCGCTGCTGGAAATTCTCGACAGCGATGATGCGCGGGTGCGGCATGGGAGTGTTGTTGCGTTAGGTAGAATAGGCGATGGTCGCGCCATCGAACCATTGATTGGTCTGCTCAATGACGAAGAAGGCAAAGTTCGCTACAGTGCTGCGTATGCGCTCGGCGATATGGCGACGGAAGCCGATAATCAAGTGATTGCGCCGTTACGCGCTTTACTGACGGATTCGGATTTTAATGTTGCCAATGCCGCCCGTGAAGCCTTAGCAAAATTAGGTGTTTAAACTTGAAGACTCCACAATTTCCGCCATGTGCTGACGAATAGTGGCTTGATCGACAGCGTTATATGCCTCGAAATTCACCGGAAGTTGTTCATAATCGACTTCATCCCCATATAGGGTTTCTTCAAATGTCTTCTGATAGGGTATGTTAAAGTCAAACTTTAGCACATCCGCGTCATTCAGCGGGATAGTGACTGTCGGAATAGGCATACTCGCGTCAAATTGGCGAATTCTTCCCTCGCCTTGATACACATCTGGACGCGGGTCAATCACTGTAATGCGATAGGGATAAGCGTCGGATTCGTGGGCCGCGTAGTTTGCCACGCCGCGTATTGTCGGAGGCGATTCATGCAAATAATCCATCTCAACGAACACAATGCCACTTTCTAAAACTCGCTGCCGTTTTTCACGATAGGTCTTAAAATCGGGATGCGGCGGCTTGTTGGAAGGCGACAGGAGTTCAACCCACACGACAGGATCGCCTTGCAGCGGTTTTTTATAGATCACCAGCGCCTTATAGTAATCAATCTCCTCCAAGATAATAATTTCTTGGATGGGCATGGCAATGTCCAGCGCATGGGCTGAGGATATGGTTGGGATACGCGCTCGAAAAGGGTCAGGATCATAAATTGTGACATCCGATTTCGGATAGCTAATAATGGCCGGATCGCCCAATTCCGTGATTTGCAGCGATTGTTCCACATCAGCCGTATAACCCAATGGTCTAAGTGCAATACGCATCGCCTTCAATAAATCGACGATAGTTACACTATGGAATCCAACCCATTTGGTGCTGTTTTGTAATAAGCTGTTCAAATGGGGATTGATACCCGGAAACAAATTTTTATCGGATTTTATCGACATAACAGCCTCCTATCCTACTAACGGTGCGACCTGCGGAAATGACTTAAGGGCATCTACAAAAAGATCACGATACGCCAGCGCGTCGGCTTCAGTTTCGCCCTCAAAACGCAAACTTAAGACTGGTTCAGTGTTGCTGGCGCGTAATAATCCCCATCCACGCTCGAATTTGATGCGGAATCCATCAACAGTTTCGACTTGCCCTTTGTCTGCCAGCGCCGCCGCGACAGAATCGATCACCTGCTGCTTATCCTCATCAGGGCAGTGGGGGCGATATTCTGGAGTGCTGTAAAGGGTGGGCAGGGCGGCATTTAAGGCCGAAAGTGGGTGATCGCTGGCTGCCAAGAGTTGCAATATCCGCCCTGCCGCCAGAAAGCCATCATCAAAGCCAAAATAATCTTCGCCCAAAAAGATATGTCCGCTCATTTCGCCGCCAAGCAGTGCTTCTTTTTCGCGCATAACCTCTTTCACCAGCGAATGCCCACTTGCCGCCATATATGCCTTGCCCCCGGCAGCCTCGACAGCATCAAACAGTACTTGACTGCTCAAAACATCCGCCACGACTGCCGCGCCGGGATTTCGCTGAAGTAGATCAATTGCTAACAGCGCCAAGACTCGATCTGCCGCGATCATCTGGCCTTGTTCATCGACCACACCGACACGATCCGAATCGCCATCAAAGGCTAACCCGATATCGGCCTTCACCTCGCGCACTTTTTCGCCGAGATCACGCATGTTTTCGGCGTTTTGCGGGTCAGGCTGATGATGCGGATAACTGCCGTCCGGCTCACAATAGAGACATGCCAAAAGTTCATGTCCCCAGAGTTCGAGCAGGCGGGGAGCGAATAATCCGGCTACGCCGTTCCCGGCATCGACCACAACTTTGAGCGAGCGTGTTTTGGGGACGCGCTGACCTAAATCATGCACATAGGCGCTGTAAGCCCCCGAATCGACGGTGATGTCGCTGCTGCCGTAAAAAAACTCTTTAGCTTCTATGATGGCGCGTATAGCTTGGATTTCGTCGCCGTAAAGAGTCTTGCCGCCGACACACAATTTAAAACCATTTTGATCGAACGGGAGGTGGCTGCCTGTGACCATGACCCCGCCAATTTCGCCGCGTTGAAAGGCGTGCCAATAGACTAAGGGCGTGGCGACCAATCCCAAATCCACGACATGACATCCCGCCGCAATGATGCCTTCCATCAAGGCTTTCTGTAGATCAAACGAAGTATGGCGGTTATCGCGCCCGACGACGATCAAATTTTGCCTTTCAAAACGCTGTAGATAAGTGCTGAAGGCGCGTCCGATTTGATACGCGGCCTCTTTGGTCAGAAGCGCATCCTCACCCGCCGCAGTGCCGCGAATATCGTACTTTTTAAAGATTTTGGGGTTGATGTTGAGTGCCACGTTACTTAACCCTTATCGCCTTCTTCAATAATGATTTGTTGCTTGACATACATACGCTGACCATTGCGAATATCCTGATGGACATGCGTACCCGGCCCCACCTGTGCGTTTTCGCCAATTTTTATTCCCGGCATTGTCATCACATCGACACCAAGAAATGCGCCGCGCCCGATAACCGCGCCGAACTTGGTACGTCCGGTATAAACGCGCTGGCCCTTGATTGTCGTCGGCACGTCGCCGCGATCAATCCGTAAATTAGCAGTAGTGCAGCCCGCCGAGAAATTCACATTTTCCGCGAAAACCGAATCCAACACACGGCAAGCGTGCATCGAACAGTGATCGGCGACATAGCTGCGAGCGACTTCTGTCGTAAAGCCAACTTCGCAGTGATTCAACACCATCGACTGCCGTACCAGCGAATTATTGCCCACAATCGTCCCCGCGCCGATATATGCTGGCCCCACCACCGCAGCGCCGGGGAACACCTTCGCGCCTGCGCCGATATAAACGTTGCCGACCAAAGCCGCGTTAGGGGCGATATACGCATTATCGGAAACGATTTGGCCTTCGATCTTGGCGAGATAGTAATCCATAATGTCCAGCACATGCCAAGGGAATTTTAAGGCGCTCCACTGCCCTTCATAGGGGACAACGCGGTAAACGGTCTGCTTCATTAATGAATCCATCGCTCGTTCATAATGGTCATCGCTGGATGCGCCGCGTTCATACTCAAAACGAATCGTCTCCAGCAAGCGGGCGGCATCGGCATGAACATGCGCGACGATATTGACCAAGTTGCTTGGCTTATTTAGTGCGCCGGGTTTTTCAATGATGCTGACGATGCGCCGATCAAGATCAACTTGTAGATAGCCGCCGGGGAAATACGCTTCGATTTCATAGCCTGCCAAATAAGTTTCGGTGGGGTTATATTGAAAGGCTTTGAGTATTTGAATATGCAGATTATCATCCACGACATCATGGACTTGGTTAACGTAAATGGGCGTATGGGGATTGTCGAGTAGGGCGGGGGCGATTTGCAGCAGTGCATCACCCATCCCTTTGGGTTCGTCTTGGACGACGACATCAATCTTCATGACGGAAGCTAACGGCGCGACTAAAGCGCTGATGTCGGCGTGGTTTTCCGGGTTAGCGACGATGACGACTTGGCTAAAGCCGAGCGCACGATACCGCTGCAATTGGCTGAGGAGTAGCGGTTCTGTACCAAAGCGCAAAAGTGATTTTTCTCGCAGAGGCCACATCCGTGAGGATGCGCCGCCCGCTAAAATGACGAGGACAGGAAATGGTGCCATACAAGCACTCCTTTATTTCAAGTTATTCAGGAGGGCATAGCCAACAACCTCCTGACGATATAAGATGGGTTGATTAGAATCAATTCTACCAGATGCGCTTGCGTTGGTTGAGGTTTACGGCCTAAAATAACCCCATTAAAAGCCTATTCAGGCGATTGTAGATGCACTGTCCATGAACAACTCGTCCAGTACAAAATCCGGCATCACGGATGAACTTAAACGCAGTGTGGGCACCCCCGGCAGAAGCCAGCTTGAAGCCGCGCTAAAAAAGTCGCTGGCGGTAGGTGCAACGGAAATCGCCAAACAGGTGCGCTATATGCTTGCCTTGAGCCAGCTTATCGCCGCGCAACCGAATACCGCGCCGCATGAGGAAAAATCGGCGACAGTCGGGCAGGCGCGGATCTTTGCCCTCACTGATCTCGCCGATGTGCTGGATAAAAAACAGGTCAATGCGCTGATAAAAGAAGTCACACAGCTTGAAGATGAAGCGTCACGGCTGCTGCTGCTGGTGAATCTGGCATTGCACGTCCCACCCGATCATTATCAAAATATGCTGCGCGATATGCTTTCTCAGGCACGGACTGTGCCAGATTTAGCCGCCCGCAGTCGGGTTTTGCTTAAGCTCGCTCCCTTGCTCTCGCTGATGACGGATGAGCCAGTTACGCCTGTCGATATGTTGGCGGTGATTTCGTTGGCGCAGTCCATCAGCAATACCGAAGCGCGTGTCCGTAGTTTAGTCGCGCTTGCGCCGAATCTGCCGCAAACGATGAGCATTCGCATCCTCAATCGTGTTTTAGACGATGTAGACGACACCAATAATGATACGCTCCGCAGCAATACGATTTGCGCGATGGCGGGGCATTTGCCCAATGAAATCGAAGAACGCGCTTTAGAGAGCAGTCGCCATATTCAAGCGCCAGCGGAACGCGCCCGTGCGTTAACCGCTTTAGCTCGTGCGATTTCCGATTCGTTGCAACCGCGTTTGCACGAGTTCGCGCTGGATACGATTGCGAGCATCACGAATGAGGAGGAACGCACAACCGCCTTTGTTCAATTTGCGCCGCATTTGGGCTACGCTACTGAAGAAAAACAATTCCCGACGATTCTGGAAAAAGCGCTCGCGGTGGCGATTTCATTAACGCGGCGGCATCTTCGTGCGCGTGCGCTGGTGTCGCTTGCGCCGCATCTGACGCTCGATTTACAGGGGGAAGCGCTCGCAGCCGTTCACAGCTTAAGCAGTGAGCGTGAACGTGCCGCGCTGCTGGCGGAACTCGCGCCAACGCTCCCGCCGGAAATGCTGGTCGCCAGCCTTGCTGTTGCCCATACCATGCGCGAACATGATGCGCGGGTTCACGCCTTGACAATTTTGGCGCATTATACGCCGCAAAATGCCCAAAATCAGACGACGTTGGATGCACTCGCCGCCGCCGCCAATTTGCCGCATCATTATGAGCGCGTGACGGCCTTAATCGCGCTGGTCGATATTCTGCCGCCGCTGCTGCTGGAACAAGCTTTAACGAATGCACTAGAAACCACGCGCTTGATCGACAACGAAAATGCTCGCGCCCGCGCCTTGAATTTATTAGGCCATTATCTGCCGCCGCACTTGCTCACCCGCGCTCTTGAAGCTGTTTATCAGATCGAAGACCCGCAACAGCGTTTAAATGCGCTGCTCGGCATCGTTCCCAAGCTGACGGGTGTAGAGCGTATTGACGCGCTGCTCCATTTGCTGGACTGTGTTCGTGCTATGCCGTTTGCTTATAAGCAAGCCCGTGCGCTGGTGAGCGTCGCACCGCATTTAACCCCCGAACTGATGTCTATGGCGCTGGAACTTGCAGATCGTTTAGATGATCCATTTGACCAAGCCAACGCTTATGTTGCGCTGGCACAAAATCTTGCTCCCAAGGAGCGCCCCCAAGTAATCTCGAAGGCATGGTCGCGCATCAAAAGGATTGACGATGGGTATGACCGCGCCAGTGTTTTAGCCGCCATCGCGCCCTATTTGCCTCCCAGCGCAACCCGTGATTTAGCCCAAGCTGCCAGCAGCGTAATCGGCTCGATTATGGATGAATACGATCAAGCCAGCACAATCAGCATCCTCGCACCCCTGCTTTCCGGTGGTGAACGCGGTTCTGCCGCCGCGCTGCCTGATTATGATATGGTGGTTAAAGAGGCCTTGTCTTATGTGATGGAAGTGCCGCAGCAGCAAACACGCATTATATTGCTTACAGAAAGTGTGCCTTTATGGGAGGAAATGACTGAAGAAGCGCGTTATCATCTGTGGGGTGAAGTCGCCCAGCGGATGGCGACCCTGCCTTTAGCCGATGTGCTTTTATGTTTGGGCGCACTGATTCGTGTATTGCGCGTTTTGGGAGGGGAAAAGGCCTTACTAGAAATCGCACAGATTCTTGGAGTGCGTTAGAATGGGTTGTTTGTTGTTCGCCGCCGATACCCGGTCATCATTTTAGGGGTAAGACAAATACGTGGATGAGCATTTTATGGAACACTTTATGAACGCTGCCCGCAGCATCACACGGGTGGAGCGTGGGATGGTCGTTGATCTTGATTTGCAAGTTTTAGCGACGATTAATCTCGATCAGGCGACGTTGGGGTCGCCACAATTCGTGCATCTTGCCACCGAAACGCTGCGTAAAGCGCTGGAAGGGGATGCGCCTTTGATTACGAACAACATCATCGGCGATATTCAAGAACCGCCTACGACCAATACCAATTTCTCTGACCTGCGTGTGATCGTCGCGCTGCCGCTGAAGGGCTATGGTGCGCTTTATCTTGACCAGCACATCCGTTATGGCATTATCCCTAGAGAAGTGATTGATCGCTTGATGTGTTTGGTGAATCGGATTTTCCCCGACGGAGAAAAGCATCATACCGAAAGCGAACTGATTGAGCTTTATGAAGAAGCCTGTTTAGAACAACCCGGTATCTAAAATTAGCCTGCGCTTAGCTCTGTAATTTGGGCAAATTTTTAGGCTGAGGGATCGATTTTAAGATTTCGTCCACTAAAGCGGCGGTTCGTTTACTGTATAACCAGACCATGCCTGGCTTAACATCCGTCCCGCAGATGACGGCTAACGAGACGATATAGGGTGCGCCAAATTCGATGATATAAACACCCATCTGGTCACCTTCAAAATAGGTCGAGTGGAATTTCGTCTCGTCCAGAATCGAGGCAAGGGAGTGCTGCGCCTTGTGGTCGATGCTCAAGGCTTGGGTGAGCAGTTGCAAATCATAATCATCGAGTGTGCCTGCTGCGCCGACCATGTTGCCCTCGGCATCTACCAAACCGACAAAGCTGGCACGGACATGGCTTAATAAGCGGTTGAGTTCACTGTTGATATGCTTAAAATGCTGCCGACCCAACACTAAAGCGGCGGGACGGGTGCGTGGGTCGAGCCGTTTGGCGCGGTCACGCGGCGCATCTTGGCGAGGGGCATCCTCTTGTTCAGGGCGATTTCGTTCTATGCGTTTGACTTCGAGTTGGCGCTCGATCTGCATCAGGAAAAAAGTCATATTCAGCGGCTTATAAAGATAATCCACTGCCCCTAAACGAAAAACAGCGACGGCACTTTTCGCAGAAAGATCATCATCAATCACTATGACGCTGGCATTTGGGCGCAAGCCGCCGACCACCGCCAGCAAGTCCATTCCGCTGAGATCAGGCAGTTCGGCCTCGGTGACGATCAAATCAAAATTAACGAGTAAAATCTCACTCAGGGCTTCTTCAAAGCTGCTGGCTTGGTTCGTCGTATAGCCGCCCGCGTTTTCCAGCGTTTCAATCAACGAAGTGCGTAAATCTTCATCTTTGGCAACAATCAGAATACGTTCTTTGTGCGATGAGTTCGCCATTTTCCAGATTGCCTTACATAAGTTTATTCGCCAATGGCACCAGAGACATAAACACCAAGAAGTGGCGGAAGCGCAATCATTTGAATTAAACGCTCCTTGTAACTAATAATACCACGAATATATTTTCCTGCTGCCAATGTGTATCCCACATGGTCAAAGGGAATATATTCCACCTGCTGGACTTCATCCACCACCAGCCCAATCTTCCGGCTGCCTAATGAGGCCACCACAAACAGGGTAGAAGCCTCGATAATGCCTACTGGTGCGCCAAAGACTTTTCGTAAATCCACAACCGAAAGCGGCGACCCATGACGGTCTGCTATGCCGAGCAATTCCGGCGGCGCACCAGGCATGGCGGCAAGTTCAACCATAGCGGCAACTTCGACTACCTCATCAATCGACAGCGCGTAAAATTGCCCACCAATGCTGAAGGTCAAAATCGGGAGGCTGTTATTCGTCGTCATCCGTCAGTAGCTCACGCGTGCGGGCATCATTTAACCACATGACGACCACAATGGTCGGTGGTTCGCTCCCTTTTAGCATAATCTCGTCTACGAGTTCGCCCAATTTAGAACGGAGCGCAACGAGTACATTATTAGCAGAAACACCGGCAAGCCACGGGGTTTCGGATGAAATTTGCAGGCCGATTTTGGACCCATTGACCACACCATTGAGGTGGATGGTATGCGCTTCGCCCGTTTTGAGGACGAGTTCCGCCAGCGTTGCAGCAGCGCTGGAAAGTTGTGCGCGGTGGGCTGGTGTAAAACCGAGCAGACCCGCAGCACGGCGTGCTGTATCACGCACGATCATGATGTCCATGCTGTCTTCGACCTTCACCGACATAATCGGTGGTCGCATTTTGTAGGGTCCGCTTGGCAAGGTCATAAAAACGATTACTCCAAAATTCCGAGTTCCTGTAATGTACTAATTAAATGCTCAGAGGCGAAAATATCTTTCGGAATATAATCATCCGCGCCCGCCCGCAACCCGGACATAGTGGCCTTGGGACCCGCCTTTTCGGTCAACATAATCACCGGGATGTCTTGTGTTGTTGGATTGCGCTTTAGGCGACGACAAACTTGGAAGCCGTCCATCGTCGGGAGTTTAACATCCAAGACCACTAATGCCGGAGGATTTTCAATCGCCTCGCGGATGCCATCCGGCCCATCGTAAGCAATGCGTACCCGCAGCCCAACACTTTCCAGCGTTTCTTTAATTTGGGCTGCCTGTGTTTTACTATCTTCTACCAAAAGCACTTCTAAGGCCATGGACGGAGAACCTCACGGTACTATGAACGTGTTTGCTTGCAGTAATCTCATTAATGTGGCGGCAATGTTTTTTAACGGTAAAACTTTCTCGACAGCCCCACGCTCTATCGCTGAACCAGGCATTCCAAAAACCGTTGACGTAGCTTCATCTTGAGCAAGCGTTCTTGCCCCAGCTTGGCGCATCGCCAATAATCCTGCTGCGCCATCTTCACCCATTCCAGTTAACATCACGCCCACCGCCGCTGCGCCGCATACCTCCGCTACCGACTTAAATAATACATCAACTGAAGGTTGATAGCGGTACGCCCCTTGATCTTCAATTAACTTTGCGACCAAGTGATTGCCTTTTCGCACAACGGTTAAATGCGCTGTCCCTGGTGATAAGTTTACCACACCTGGCTTTAAAACGAGGCCGTCTGTCGTGACCCCAACTTTTAGGGGTGTTACTTTATCCAGCCACCGCGCTAATCCTGCCACAAATTCTTGTGGGATATGCTGCGCGACGACAATCGGCACACCCAGCGAAATCGGCAGTTCGCTTAAAATGGTACTGAGCGCACTTGGCCCACCCGCACTCGCGCCGATGGCGATAATCTCCGGCTTGACTGACAGTGGGCGAGTCGGCGGCCTTTGTTTGGTCGCCTCCGAATCGCTGTTCAAATATGGGCTGCGCCGGACGACGCTCACTTCCGACATAGCGATTAGCGTCTTGATAAGCTGGCGCTGCTTATCGGCAAAAGTGGGGTTATCACGGCTCGGCGGTTTTTCTACCACAGCCAGCGCACCCGCCTCTAACGCTTGAAACGACAGTTCAACATCTTGTTCCACCAATCCGCTGACGACCACCACAGGTGTGGGACACTCTGCCATGATGCGACGGGTGGCTTCCAGCCCATCAATACGCGGCATCCGAATATCCATCGAGACGACATCGGGCTTGAGCAGCGTCACCAATGCCAGCGCTTCTAAGCCGTCTTTTGCCTCCCCGATGACGCGCATCCCCGGTGTATCATTGATAATCCGCGTCAGATGAAAGCGAATCGTCGGGCTGTCCTCAGCGAGGAGGACGCGCACTTGTTTGGGTGGTCTGGGGTCAGTAATATCCCGATGGGTCATGCAGCAGCGTAACAGACTGATTAACTTTAGACTTCCCTTAATCATCCCCAGAACGGGAAACTACGCAATGGGCAGATATGAAAAATTTCTAAATTCTAGCATAAACCAACTCGATTCAAACCACGCTGCGGATCATTTGCAGCAGTTCACCCTGATCGAAGCGTGATTTGATGAGATACGCATCTGCGCCAGCATGTAAGCCCGCTTCGCGCTGTTCGGGCTTGCCGAGTGAGGTGAGCAGAATCACCGGAATATGATGAGTCGTGCTGGTCGATTTAATCCGCGTCGTCAGTTCTAAGCCGTTCATGCGCGGCATCTCAACATCACTGATAACCAGATCAAAATCTTCATCTGTCAGGATTCGCCATGCTTCCATGCCGTCCACTGCGACATGCACTTCATAACCTGCGGTTTCCAGAATGTTTTTCTCTAAGGTGCGCGTTGTAATGGAATCATCGACTATCAGAACACGTAGTCGTCGCTGGACGGGTGCAACCGAGGGTAAAGTCCCTGTCCGGCGTTTGGGAAGGGCAGTGCCGCTTGCCCGCCGCACGAGGTCATTGGCATCCAACACAATGATGACGTTGCCTGTGCCGAGCAGCGCCGCTCCAGCCACAAATCGCGCCCACGCCAATTCTGGGCCAAGTGGCTTGAGGACAAGTTCCTGCTCACTCAGCAAAGAATCGACCTCAAACGCAATCGCACGATCTGTCGCTTGCAGCACGATGATGTTCATGCCCCCATCGGTGCTGCCTAACGAGGGCATATCCAACACCGCGCCTAATGAGGCCAGCGGAATCGGGCGACCATTGACGAGGATCATCTCACGGCCTTCGACGGAAAAAATACTGCTTCGCGCCAATTTTTCCATGCGGACGACCATTGCAGAGGGCAGGGCATAATCTTGATCGCTAATCCGCAGCAAGACGCAGCGGATGCGCGTCAATGAGACCGGGACGTTGAGCGTTACAGCCGTGCCTTCGCCGATAATGCTTTGCAAGCTGATCCGTCCGCGCAGACTTTCGACACGATCCCGCACAATATCCATGCCTAACCCGCGTCCGCTGAGCGACGTAACTTGATCGCTGGTGGTAAGGCCGGATTGGAAGATATACATACGCGCATCATCATCGCTGAGGGCGGCAGCTTCTGATTCCGTCAGTAAATGACTCTTTACAATGGATTGACGCACACGCTCCGGGTCAATCCCGCGCCCGTCATCGGTTACGCGCAGGACGATCTCACTGCCGCGCTGTTCCGCGCCGATTTCGATACGCCCAACCGGAGATTTTCCCGCACGCATTCGCTGCTCCGGCGTTTCGATAGCATGATCGACGGCATTACGAAGCAGGTGCATAATCGGGTCTTTGAGCGCTTCCAGCACAGTTTTATCAATCTCAACCGCCGTGCCGATTACCTCTAGCTGCAACTGTTTATCCAGATCACGCGCCAGATCACGCACCATGCGCTGAAATCCGCCCACGATACTTTCAAACGGCATCATCCGCATGGCGCTGATATCGTCTTGCAGTTGATCGGTTAGGGCGCTCAGGTGCATGTTATAGTTGCCGACGGACTGCGCGAGGCTGGAAAGCTGGCGATTCATCTCCAACAAATAGCGCTGATTGGTATCCAGGAATTTGAGCAAAATCGGCAGTTCAGGGCTAATGGCTTGCTGCTCATCTTGTAAGCGCCGCGCCAACCGGATATAGGCCGCCCGCACGGTGCGCCATTCGCGCTGCCAGCGGCGATGCACCCGCCGCACTTCCGCGATTGACCGCCCCTGTTCTTCGCCGTGCAGCCGCGCCACGAATAATTCTGTTGCTTCCGCCATCAATTGATCGAGTTTGGTGACAGTGACGCGGACGGTTTCTTCCGCCGGACGCAGAATCATCGTGCCGCCATCCGTCACCGGGACAGCAGTGAACTGCCCGGTTGCAGTGGCTTGGGTCATCTTGGGGGCGATCACTGTGGGGCGCGAATGGGTGCTGGTCTTTTTGTCGGCTTTTATCGGCGGGATAACTTCCTTCTCGATTTGTCCATCGCCTTCGAGCAGCAAGGCATCCTGAGCAGCGACATCTTCGACGATGTGGACAATCGCCATTTGGCGCGAGTCCGAAGTGACATCCGTCGCAAGCAGCGGTTCGCCTGTCATCAATGCTTCAAGGTTCGCCAGCACAAGCGACAAAGCGTCAGGATTATTTTCCTCACCATCGACGGCATTTTGAATCAGGTCGAGGCTGTCATAAAGCGTATCGGCGGCATCCGGCGTAAGCGCTAATTCCTCGCGCTGTACTGCCGCGAAGACCTCTTCCATGTGATGGGCGATGGTCTCAATCAGTGATAATCCCACCGCCCGTGCTGCGCCCTTCATGCTGTGGGCGACACGATTCATCTCGCGCACTTGTGCTTTGTAGGCGGCTTCGCTGGGCGCGATCATCTCGACCTGTAACAGCGCGTTATTGAGCGCTTCCAGATATTCGTTGACCTCGACATAAAATATATTGAGCAGTTCGGAGTCGTTCATCAAAACAGCCTGTTATAAGGGAATCGTTTCTTTCAAAACTTGCTCACGAATACGGGGCTTAAGTTCTTCTACCGTATCCAAATCCACTTTACGCCCAAGCAAATCTTCCAAGTCAATAACTCACGTTACGCAGACACTCAAATCACTTGACACTGGCAGTTCAAAACTGCCAGCTAAAGCGTTTGGAAACCCCTGAAGGGGTTAAGTAAAGATTCTTAACCTCTTTAGAGCTTTCCAAATTGCTCGGTAGCTCTGGGTTTTGAACCCGGAGCGGACGGCTGGGTAACGTCAGTCAATAATTAATTGCATTCCGCCCCACGCGGATAACCTTGTCCAATCCTGATCGACCAGCAAGTCAACATCGCTCTCGTCTGTCGCTTCACCTCGCGCAACTGAACCGAACACGCGCACATTACTCGCGCCGTGCTGTGCCGCGATACGCAAAATTTCCTCGAGCTTGGGGAGGAGTAAGTCAGCGATGCCTAATCCTTTTTTTACTGTCTCTCTGTTGCTCATCATGCCTCAATCTATACGATTTTTATTCCATGTTGGGCAGCGCGAACAAATCTTGGGTAATCAGTGTTAAACCGGGGAAGAAAGCCGCACAATCAATCGCGTCAGCGCCGCTGTAGATGTGGATTTGCGGCTGACCTTTGATGTATTGATGAACTTCCTGCGCGTCGGGATAAAACACCCAGACCTGCGCCGTGCCATACATAAAGAAGCGGCGGATTCGCTTGAGGATGTCTTGCGCCGTATCGTCCGGCGACATCACTTCAACCGCTAAATCGGGTGCGCCGGGGAAGGGACGGTTAAAATCATAGTCTTTTGGGATGCGTTCCTTGCGGATAAACGAGCAGTCTGGAATTTGCGTCGTGCGGCGTTTGGTATTGGAGTTGATGTGCAGCACGTAAATCAGATTATCACCCGCGACATAGCCGAGTTTTCTAAGGGTGGAAAAATCATAAAGTGGTCGATAGATATTCCCTGTAATCATGACATGTAGAAAGCCATTTGCCGACATTTTAATGAGTTCTCCGTCGTGGATTTCATAGATGAAGCCGTCGCGCTTGCTGCTCAAACGCATTACATCGTCTTCGGTATAAATTTTTTCTTCGGTAGAAATAGCTTCTGGGATACTCATCACTCAGTCCTCAGTCCTAAAGTTTTAATCCGGCGATCACATCATTGACGCGGTGGGCGGCATCACGCAAGCGCTGGACGCTGGCCTCGACCTGCATCGTGCTGCTGACCGTTTCGGTGGTAGCGTGTTTAATCGTCCGCATCGCACCTGTGAGTTGATCCATGCCGATGGTCTGTTGGCGGGTGCTGGCGGCGATTTGCATAGCTGCCATCGCGGCTTCTTCGATGGCGCGGGCGAGATCACGGATCGAATCGCCAGCGCTGTTAACGAGCGACTGCCCCTGATCGACCCCTTTACTGCCTTCTTCCGTCACCATGACGGCGGCATTGGTCGCCCGTTGGATTTCGCCCAAAATCTCGCGCACCTGCACCGTCGCATCCCGATTTTGATCGGCGAGATTCCGCACTTCCATCGCTACTACCGCGAAGCCTTTGCCTTCTTCGCCTGCCCGTGCCGCCTCAACCGAAGCATTCAGCGCTAACATGCGCGACTGATCGGCGAGGTTGTTGACGGTGGCGATAATTTCGCCGATTTGCTGGGTATGTTCGGAAAGCACGAGGATGTTATCGGCGATATCTTCCACTTTGCGGCGAATGAGTTCCATCCCGGCAATCGTTTCGGAGACGGCTTCTGTTCCAGAACGCGAAATATCCACCGAGATTTGCGCCGTTTCCGCCACGCTTTGGGCGCGTTCCGCCGTTTCGGTCACTGTTGCGCGGACTTCATTCACAGTCGCAGTGGTTTCGGTGACGACGGCATCCTGCTCATTTGCCATCGTGATTTGGCGTGATGTTGCTTCGAGGATAGCTTGTGTGTCGGAATCAAGGCGTTGTAAGGCGCGGTTAATCTCGATGACTACGCTTTGCAGGCGGTCAAGCGTCCGATTAATGGATTGGCCTAAACGAATGATGATTTGTCCCTCACGGCTGGCGGCATCCACATCAGGGATGACCAGTCGTTCACGCAGATCACCATCCGCGACCCGTTCTAAGGCGATGGCATAATTATTGAGTGCGGTATCCATCGCTTTGTAGCTGAAGGTATAGACCAGTAGGCCAAAGATAATTCCGGCAATTAAAGCGATGATCGGTACTGCCAGAAGCGCCCTGCTTGCATTTTCTTCGCTGGCGAGAATCATCAGCGTGAAGATCAGAGTCGGCACGAAAGCAGCGGCAGCCGTCGAGAGAACCAGTTCATTTTTGAGCAGCGCCCACGTCCGGCGCAGCACATTCGGCATGATTGGGGTTTGTTGTGTTGTCATTCCAGCTTGCATTAGTCCATCCTATCTTCCGTGCCGCCCACGATTAAGCGTTCATCTGCGAAAAGGCTTTCAATATCCAGCAGCACCAATCCGCTGGACGTTACCCCTCGCGCATAGCGTACATCCGTCAGCGGCTCAATCACGCGTGGGGGAATATCCATGACACCCTCGACATGATGTGCGAGGATGCCGATCTCTAAGTTGTTGGCGCGGACGAGCGCGAGTTCTTCCGGCGGACGCTGATCAATAAAATCCATATCGAAAAATAAGCGTAAATCCATCACCGTCGTGATCTGCCCGCGCAGATTGACTACGCCGCGATAGAAGCGCGGTACGCCCGGTACAGGGGTAATATGAGTGATCGTCCGCACTGCCCGCACACACATGACATCAAGCGCATAGCGCTCAATGCCCAGTTGGAATGCTAGAACCACTTGTGGTTTGCCATCTTCACTGTTCGCATCTGGCAAGAGGGCAGCATATTGACGGGCGCGATGCTGCAAGCGGCGCTCATTCGCCTCTCGATTGCGCGTCGCATCGTCCCAATCCAGTTCGCGCCAGAGGGATTTCCAATCAATCGTTTGTTCGTCAGTCATAAGAGTTGCACTTCATAAAACGTCACTCTCATTATAATACAAAGTTGTAACGTCGCCTGCCAAAAATGAGTGTTTGATAAGTCGTCTTAAGTGGCCTTATCTGGACATATAGACCTACCTCTAATAAAGTTAACCTGAGTTTAGAGTGTTCAAGCGGAGAGAGACTTCGCTTTTTATTTGGGAGGGTAGACTTACAATGACGACCAACGGTTCAAACGGTAGTAACGGACATCAATCCGAAACAGGCACAGAAAAAGTCAAGCGTGGGCTGGCGCAAATGCTCAAGGGCGGCGTGATTATGGATGTGGTCACGCCAGAGCAGGCCAAAATCGCCGAGGATGCAGGCGCATCAGCGGTGATGGCGCTGGAACGGATTCCGGCGGACATCCGCGCATTTGGCGGCGTGGCACGCATGAGCGACCCGGATATGATCGAAGGTATTATGAAGGCCGTGACGATCCCGGTGATGGCGAAGGTTCGTATCGGGCATTTTGTCGAGGCGCAAATTCTGGAAGCCATCGGCATTGACTATATCGACGAAAGCGAAGTTCTCACGCCTGCGGATGAAGAACATCATATCAATAAGCATAAGTTTAAGATTCCGTTTGTTTGCGGCTGCCGCAATCTCGGTGAGGCACTGCGCCGTATCGGGGAAGGGGCGGCGATGATCCGCACCAAAGGCGAAGCCGGAACGGGCGATGTGGTGGAGGCTGTGCGTCATGCCCGCGCCGTCCACAGTGAAATCCGCCGCCTGACCAGCATGGACGAGGACGAACTGTTCACGTATGCCAAAAATATTCAAGCGCCTTACGCATTGGTCAAAGAAACAGCCGAATTGGGACGGATGCCCGTCGTCAACTTTGCGGCGGGCGGCGTAGCGACTCCGGCGGACGCGGCATTGATGATGCAGCTTGGCGTGGACGGTGTGTTCGTGGGGTCGGGCATCTTCAAGAGTGGCGACCCGGCAAAACGCGCTAAGGCGATTGTCGAGGCGACCACGCACTTTAATAACGCGGAAGTGCTGCTCAACGTTAGCCGTAATCTGGGCGAAGCGATGGTCGGCATCAACGTAAGTGGCCTGCAAGAATCGGAAAAAATCGCCACTCGCGGGTGGTAATGACTCACTAGAGTGATACTTATGAAGTAGCTTTGAAGACTGACTTTTATACAAAGCTACTTCCATAGTTATGAAATATTACTTAACAAAATCTATCAATATGGCAATTCTGAGAATTTAATTTGAGGCATAGCATCAATGTAATTTAAGGTATCTAAAAACATCTGCAAACTAATATAAGCATTCTCATGAAGTTTGGGACCCAAAATAATCTGACTTAACGGTAGATAACCTATATACTCACGTGATGTAAAATCTAACTCAATATATGGCACAAATATATTATTGCGATTTCGGTAAAATAAACCTTCTGTAGCTGCACGTTGTCCATCTCGTATTTTATTTCCCATTTTAGCTTGGATTATACGCCATTCTTGTTCGTTACTAAAACTGGGATGTTTATAGAATAAAGCTAGTTGTACAAATATTTGACGACAACGTTCAATAATTGTATCTCCATTCTTCTTTTGAGAATGCAAATTGCTGTCTACTATTTGTTGTAATGTCTTAATCGTTTCTTCGATTGTTTTTTCTGCTAAAGCTTTTTGTGTTTGAGGGTTATATTCCACTTTGATGAAAGTTAATTCCGTTTGTTGGTAGGAGAAAATGACATGACCAGATTTCTTTTGCTTTAATTCGTTAGGTTTAACACCTATAGAATATCCAGCGCCATCGTTTCCATATGCTCTGAATTGATCGAGTAAATCCCCATTTTCGGAAAAACTCGTAATGTAGATATCGTAGTTAATGTGATCTAGTAAAGATAATGAGTTTTCTCTAGTGCTAATTGTCTTTTCTAAAACCCATCTTATCCAACTATCTTGGATTTTGTTGATGTAGCCTTGAATGATTGAGGTAATAAGTTTGTCTGCGTAAAGTATTTCTGTTTTGTCATTTAAAAATTTGAAGTGAGTTGCCCAAAACTTTCTTGTTGATAAAATTCCATTTAAGCCATTAATGTCAGTGTAGTGGAAAAGTACCTTCGGTATGTGTAAATCTTTAAACACCTCATTTTGCATATCACCTTCAAGATTATCCAATAGATCCCGAGCTTTTTCATCTAAATACATTTATTTGGCCTTTGTATCTGTGCTTAAGCGTTGCTAACTAAAAAATTATAGCCGGTATTTATCAAAATATTGTTGTTATTGGATTGTTTCGCATAATCGAGTAAAGACGGCAAAAGGTATTATTCATCTGAAAGCAAGGATTACGCATGAGTCTTTTATTCACCAACGCGAAAATTATTTTTCCGACCAGAGTGATTGCACGGGGTTGGTTGTTTTCGACAAGGCAAATAAAAACGGGTGCCTATAAAAAGACATCCGTTTTTTGTTGAGGCGACGACCG
>DAOTTO010000612.1:0-7186 GCA_034437895.1 Anaerolineae bacterium
CTTTCGCTCACGCATTTACCCCACCCCTAAATCCCCTCCCCATTGCATGGAGAGGGGACTTCAAGATGCGTTTTTCTCCCCCTCTCCAAGTATTGGAGAGGGGGCCGGGGGGTGAGGTAAACGAAAGTCCTGCAATAATTTGAATTTTTTGAACCATCAAGTCACCAAGAATTTGAACTTCAATCTCTGTGTTCTCCGTGCGCTCTGTGGTTAAATCTTTTCCAATTTCTTTCGCAACTCTACTCCAACGATTTACTGCTGCTTCTTTAAGCGATCTAACGTCACGGCTAACACAATCACCAAACCGATGATGACCTGCTGCCAGTAAACCTGCACGTTAAACAGGTTAAAGCCGTTGCGAACCACCGACATCAACAGGCCGCCGATGACGGTGCCAAAAATCGTGCCTTCGCCCCCGCTGAGGCTCGTCCCGCCGATGACGGTTGCGGCAATTGCATCCAACTCATAGCCTTGTCCGGCGATAGCCTCCGCCGCGCTCACCCGCGCTGTTAGGATGACCGCCGCTACGCCGCACAACGCACCGCAGATCACATAGACCAGCGTGGTATAACGCTGTACCCGCACCCCGGAAAGACGGGCAGTTTCCGCATTCCCGCCGATGGCGACGGTATATTCGCCCAAGCGCGTCCGGTTTAAGACAAAGCCAAAAATCAGCGCGATAATCAAGGCGATAATGGCCGGAATAGGAATCCCGCGGAAGGTTTCGGTTTGCCCGACGTAACCGGAGAAGAAATTGATAAATTGATTCGGCAGGCCATAAATGGGGCGACCTTCGGTAAAGATCATGGTCGCGCCGCGAAAAATGCTCATCGTGCCGAGCGTGACGATGAAGGGCGGCAGCCGCACGAGCGTAATGAGTCCGCCATTAATCAGGCCGCAAAATGCGCCGATCATCACCCCGATAATGAGCAAGCCGGGCAAACTGCCTAGAATTTTGATGAACTGATTCGCGCCCTCGACATCGGCTTCTTTAGCGATGGACGCGACGAAAATACCCGCGAAGGCCACAATCGACCCAACGGAAAGATCAATCCCGCCTGTCGTGATGACAAACGTCATACCGACGGCGATAATAATGTTGATGGAGGCTTGCAGCGCGATTTGCAGCAGGTTACGATCCGTTAAAAAGACCTGCCGCCCCAAAGCATTTTCGGAATGGATGGTCAGGACGGCGCACAAAATCCCAAGCGCGATGATGATTCCAAAGCGCCCCAACATCACATTTAAAATTTTGCCGACGACTTCCCGCCGCGATTTTACGGCGGGTAAGGGGCTGACGGCGGGTGAAATGGTTTCTGTACTCATGTTAGGGCGACTTCTCCCATCGCATATCTTAAAATGTCGGATTTAATCGTCTCAGGCCATTGATGATCGTCGCTGCGTTTAAACTCTTGCACGAAACGCCCCTCGCGCATGACAAAAATGCGGTCACTCATCCCGATCACTTCCGGCAGTTCGCTGGAAATCATGATGATGCAGCCGCCTGCCGCTGCTAGGGCGTTCATTAACTGATAAATTTCCACCTTCGCGCCCACGTCAATACCGCGTGTCGGCTCATTAAAGATGAGAATCTGGGCATCGCTGAACAGCCATTTCGCCAGCACAACTTTTTGCTGATTCCCGCCGCTGAAAAATTTGGCGCGGCGTTTGGTATCGCCGGGGCGGATACTCAATTCGTTGATATATTTTTGCGCGATTTTGGTCTGCGCCGCCCGGTTGATGATGTTGGCTTTGGCGACTTTATCCACCCGCGAGAGTGAGATATTGACCGTCATCGGCAGGTTAAGCACGAGTCCCTGCTCCTTGCGATCCGCCGTCAGCAGGCCGATGCCTTTTTGGATGGCATCACGCGGCGTAGCGAAATGCACAGGCATATCGTTCAGAAACAGATAGCCGCTGTCGGCCTTGCGTGCGCCGAACAACACTTCGGAAAGCTCTGTGCGCCCCGCGCCCACCAACCCCGCAATCCCGATCACTTCGCCGGCATGAGCGCTAAAGTTGATATTTTCCAGCGCCCCCTTGAGGTTGATATTTTCCACGCGCAGAATTTCGCGTCCTTGCGGGACAACGACTTTGGGATACATGGCGGAAATATCGCGCCCGACCATCATCTGGATAATGTCGTCGGTGTTGATCTCGCTTAGGTTGCGCGTCCCCATATTTTTACCGTCGCGCAGCACTGTGACGCGGTTGCAAATCTCGAAAATTTCTTCCATGCGGTGCGAGACAAAAATAATCGACACGCCACGCTGAGTCAGGTCGCGCAAGGTGTTGAATAAATCGTCAATTTCACGGTCTGTCAGCGAGGACGTTGGTTCGTCCATCACCAGAATATCGGCATTGGTGGAGAGCGCTTTGGCGATTTCGACCATTTGGCGCTGGGCGATGCTCAGGCGGCGGACGGGAACGGTCACATCAAAATCGGCGCTGAGTTGGTGGATTAAATCTCGCGCTGCCTTACGCATCGTTTTGGGATTGGTGATGCCGAGCGCATACGTAATTTCTTTGCCTAAAAAAATATTTTGCGCGGTGTTCATTTGGGGGATCAGGTTCAATTCCTGATGTACCATGCTGATGCCGTGTTTTTGCGAGTCCGACGGGCTGTGGATGCTGATCGACTGGCCTTTGACGACAATATCACCTGCGTCTTTGCTCACCGCGCCGAACAAAATTTTCATCAGAGTAGATTTGCCCGCGCCGTTTTCGCCAACCAGCGCATGAACTTCCCCCGGCAGCACATCCAGATTGACATTATCGAGGGCTTGCACTCCCGGATAAACCTTGCTGATGTTAAGCATTTGTAATGCAAATTCGGCCATAATTTTGAGTTAAAAGTTATTAGTTGAAAGTTGAAAGGTCTAAATTCGGTTTCACTTTTCACTTTAAAACTTACGCTTTAGCCCTCATCCCCCAAACCGTTCTCAACGTTCTTCTACGCTTGAGATGGATTTAGGGTGAAGGTAACGGAGCGTGACTTTTAACTTTCTCCTTTCACCTTATATTTTTATGTTCCGCAGCAACCGCGCGGGTGCCGCTGTTGATTTACGGACGATGAGTTCCGTCGGCAGTGTCAGATGCAGGATGGGCGCATCATCACCCTGAATACGCTTAAGTAATATCTCGGCGACTTTTTGCCCTAATTCGTATTTAGGCTGGGCGATGGTCGTCAGGCTAGGGACGGCATAGGCTGAGATAGCGATGTCGTCAAACCCGATGATTGACAAATCTTCTGGAATGCGGATGTGGCGATCATAGGCGAAGCTCAACACCCCAAATGCCATCAAATCATTAAAGGCGAAAATGGCGCTCGGTGGTGTGGATAGTCTTAGGAATTGATGCGCGGCCTTGTAACCAGAGTCAGGTAGGAAGTCGCCTTGATGATAAATAAGGTCAGGGTCAATCGGCAGCCCGGCCTCTGACATCGCATCTTGTGCGCCTTGCCAACGCGATTTGACGGTTTCCAGCGGCTCTTGATTAATGATGAAGGCGATGCGCTTATGACCGAGTTCGACGAGATGCTGCACTGCCATCCTCGCGCCGCCGTAGTTATCAGAAACGACCATATCCGCCGCCACACGCGGCAGGGGACGATCTACCACAACAATCGGATAGCCCTTGTCCAGATAGGCTTGTAACTCATCGGTCATATCGCCAGGGCTGACGATGATGATGCCAGCGGCGCGGTGTTGATAAAGCGTGGTCAGGTACGAAGCGGCTTTTTCGGTGCTTTCGCTGGTATTACACAGGACGACGACATAGCCTTGATCGAAACAAGCGTCTTCTACCCCTCGCGTTACTTCCGCGAAGAACGGATTATTGCTGTCGGGGATGATGACACCGAGTGTTAAACTTTGGTTGCGGCGTAGGTTACGTGCTAGGGCGTTATGCTCATAATGAAGTTCTTCTACCGCCTGATGCACACGCACCGCGATTTCCGGGCTGACGTAGCGCGTATTATTCAGTACCCGCGACACGGTAGCGATAGAAACATGGGCTTTTTTGGCAACATCTTTAATGGTAGTCATAATAAAAATCAATAATTCATGTAAACGTTTTCCTATACTATAAACAGCCTCTAAAAAATTGTCAACAAAGTGATGATTTTCTCTAACGTCGGCGAATAATGCTACAATTGAATCAAGTCACACTGAATGGAGACAGCACGATGGCAGCACAACCGAGGCATGTCTGGACGGAAGCGGAATATCTCGAATTTGAGCGTAGTAATGATCGGAAACATGAATACTTCGCTGGTAACGTTTACGCCATGACAGGCGCAAGTCAAGATCATAATCGTGTCGCTGGCAGTACATTTGCCAGCCTGTATGCTCAGTTACGCAATCGTCCTTGCGATCTTTTTTCAGATAACATGCGTGTTAAAGTACAGGGTGACGGACTATACACCTATCCCGATCTTAGTATTGTTTGTGGTAAGCCGCAATTAGAGGATACAAAATTTGATACACTATTAAATCCCGCACTTATCATCGAAGTCCTCTCGCCTTCGACTGAAAATTATGATCGGGGCGAGAAGTTCCGACTGTATCGTCAGATCGACTCCCTTCAAGAATACCTGCTGATTGCACAGGACACGCCGCGAATCGAGCGCTATTTGCGCCAACCGAATCATGAATGGCTGCTGACTGAGGTTTCAGGATTAGCCGCGACGTTGGAACTACCCTCGATTCAATGCACACTCGCGCTGGCAGATGTGTACGAAAAAGTCACGTTTGAAGATATGGAAAGGACTTAAAAATGTCAGCTCTGCCAAAACATCATTGGACGGAAGCGGAATATCTCGAATTTGAGCGTACCAGTGAGAGTAGGCACGAATATTATCGCGGCGAAATTTTTGATATGGCTGGTGCCAAAGAAGCCCATATCATTATTGCGGCTAATGGTGTAACCAGCCTAAATTTACAATTGCGCGATCATCCGTGCCGAGTTTATCAGAGTGATTTGCGTGTGCAGGTAAGTGAAATTGGTTTTTATAGTTATCCTGATATTGCTGTCATTTGTGGCGAATCACAATATGCCGATGACAAGCGCGATATGATTGTAAATCCAATACTCATTGTGGAAGTCCTCTCACCTTCTACCGAAAATGATGATCGAGGCGAGAAATTCCGCCACTATCGAAACTTAGAATCGCTTCAAGAATATCTTCTGATTGCTCAGAACAGCCATCATATCGAACGCTATCTACGGCAAGAAACTGGCGATTGGTTGCTTACAGATCGGACAGGTTTAGATAAAACACTCGATCTACCCTCGATCAAATGCACGCTTGCACTGGCGGAAGTATACCGGAAGGTTATTTTTGAAGATAATCTGACGAAATGAAATCTGATCATCTCGCCCTCGAAACCGACAGCCAAAAACTTCATCGCCGCAACCGTGAACTTTCCATCATTAACGCCATCGCCGAGGCGCTCAATCGTGAGGTTGATCTGGCGCGATCCCTCGATAACACACTTGAACAGGTGACGGAACTATTCGATCTTCAAACCGGATGGGTGTGGCTGACTGACGAAAATGGCGAGGAAGCCTATCTCGCCGCCTTGCGAAATCTGCCATCCGCGCTGACGGACGATCCCGAAATCATGGATGGGGCAGGATGGTGTCACTGTTTGGAAACCTATCAAGACGATGATATGGAAGGCGCGGCAAATGTCAACATCATCACCTGTTCGCGCTTAAAAGATTTGGTCGAGCGCACCGATAATCTGCGCTATCACGCCAGCATCCCGCTGTATGCACACGGCAAAAAATTAGGCATTTTGAACGTCGTCAGCCGCGATTGGCGCAAACTCTCGTCCGATGATCTCAAGCTGCTGTATACCGTCGGTGATCTGTTGAGCATCGCGATTGAACGGGCGCGATTGTTCAGCCGGAGCGCACAACTCGGCGCGGCGGAGGAACGCAATCGGCTGGCGCGGGAGATTCACGATACGCTGGCGCAAGGCTTAACGGCGATTGCCTTGAAGCTGGAAGCTGCCGACGCGCTGTTAGAAACTGACACGAGCGCCGAGAAAACGCGGTTAATGGTGCAGCAGGCGCTTGAGTTGGCGCGGGAAAATTTGGAAGAAGCGCGGCGTTCTGTGCTAGATTTACGCGCTGCGCCGTTGGAAGGGCGGACTCTGGCGGATGCGCTAGAAGCCTTGGCGCGGGATGCCGCCATCCGTGCCGGATTAACGCTCGATTTTACGGCGAATGAGCGTGTGCTGCTGCCGCCGCGCATCGAATCCGGCTTGTATCGCATCGCGCAAGAAGCGTTTACTAACATCACCCGCCATGCCCAGGCGACTACGCTCACCATCGAACTCAACAGCGATGCCACTCAGGTACAATTGACGATCATGGATGATGGGCGCGGCTTTAATCCTGATGAACCGCGTGAAGGGCGATTTGGCTTGCTTGGATTGAATGAGCGTGTGCGGCTGCTCGGCGGCCTGCTCAAATTATGGAGCGGCCCCGATGTCGGCACGTATCTGCATGTGACTGTGCCGTTAAAACGATAAAGTGAGGTGAATTATGCCAGCATTAGACCGAATCGAAGTCAAAGGGTTTAAATCGATCCGCCAGATGGATTTAGAACTGCGTCCGTTAAACGTGCTGATCGGCGCGAATGGCTCAGGTAAATCGAACTTCATCAGCGTATTTCGCTTTTTGAACGCGATGGTCGAGCGGCGCTTGCAGGTTTATGTAGGTCAAGCGGGTGGCGCGGATAATCTATTATATTACGGCCAGAATACTACCGATGAATTGAATATCAAAATAAAAGTAGGCCAATATAGTTATGAAGTTGGATTCAGGACTACCATTGAAGAAAGAGTGGTGTTCTCAATTGAAAATTTCTATTTGGATGATGGGATAGAGTATCAGGAAATTCTGGATACAGCTAGTGGGCATCAAGAGGCTAGAATTGAAGAATGGAGCAAAAAACCTTCCGCTGAAGCTATTAAAAAACTAATTAGTAGCTTTGGAGGAAATCTGCCAAATAACATTGCTGCTGAAATATTTGTTGCCCTCAACGGTTGGAAAGTCTATCACTTCCATGACACCAGCGACACCTCTCGCATTAAAGTTACGCAAGACCTGAACGATAACCAGATGCTGCGCCCGGATGCGTCTAACCTCGCGGCTTATCTTTATCTTTTACGTG
>DAOTTO010000613.1:0-3270 GCA_034437895.1 Anaerolineae bacterium
ACTCAGTTGCAGGGCGATCAACAAGCGATGGCGACCCAACTCGCCACTGCCCAAGTCGCCATGCTGCCTGTGAATGCAGGCGAAGTCCATCACCGCGACCTGCTGCCCAATCAAGAAGTCAACGTCAGCACGAATGCTCACGCGACCATGATCTGGAACTCTGCGCGTGAAGTCGGTTCGCTCTATGTGACGGGCCTGCCGCCGCTGACGGCTGATAAAACTTATCAATTGTGGATTGTGCGCGATGGCGAGTCCGTAAGCCTCGGCGTATTCCGTGTGGACGACACAGGCACGGGGACGCTCGTGTTTGAATCGCCCGAACCGATTGAGGATTTTCAGCATATTGGCGTGAGCGAAGAACCCGCCGCTGGCAGCCCTGCCCCCACGACACCGCATCTGGTCATCGGCAATATTTGATCGCGCAGCGCCAATCGACTATCGGATTATCAACAAACAGCAGACTCGGATCGGGGAGCGCTGGCTGAACAAGCGCCTGCGCGGTGATTTCTGGCGCATTCTGACGGGCAGATTCCAGCGCGGAAAAGCCCACCATCCACCCAAAAAGCCCAAAGCTCAACGCTAGAATCACGTACACGCGATTCAATCTTGAGCCGATAAATTTGGCGATCAAGTGATTTCATTCCTGTATAAATTTCAATCATCGGTCTGATTATAGTCTCGACGGCTCGGTTTTGGATGATTGTAAAATTGGATTTATCTACGCTACAAGCGCCGTCTTGTTAAAGAAGGAAGTGAGATACTTTTCCTACGTAAGTAACTGAAACTTTTTCGGTTGATGGTAAAACTCAAGTTCCGTTATTCAAAAGCCATTCAAAATATGCTTTGTCACCTAACTGACGTCCTCGTGTCGTAGACATGGCTTCATCTTCAAGCATATAGTGAGAGGTGTAAGTCCTAAACCATAAAAACGAGCGAGGAAAACACGCATGAAAATCAATTCGAACTTGGTGAAGAAGTTACGCATCGCGAGGAATTGGTCGCAAGAGCAGTTGAGCGAAGCCTGTGGGCTCAGCCTGCGTACCATCCAGCGCCTAGAAAATGGCGGCAGCGCGTCGCTCGAATCCATCCGTGTCTTGGCTGCCGTCTTCAAGATCGACTCCAATGAGCTGATCCTCAATGAAAAAGAGGAGCCCATAACCCCGCGTGACGCGGTAGAAAGCGGTCTGCGCCAGTTTGCCAACTTTTCAGGCACGGCGACGCGCTTTGAGTACGGGTGGTTTTTGCTTTTTGTGATGCTGGTGCTGGCAGCTTGCACCATTATCGATGAAAGGGCAGCCCAGATCACAGCCTTAATCCTCTTGCTGCCGCTCCTCGCCGCTGGTGCGAGACGACTGAATGCGGCAGGGCACAGCGGATGGTGGCAGTTTTTTTGGTTCGTGCCGTTTGGGCAGATCGTGGTCTTGGTCGTGATGTTTCAGGACGAAAACCGCCGCTCCAATCAGCCTCTGAACACCAGTTTAGACTCCGCCTGATCCCGTGCACCGAATTTGAATTGATCGGTATGGCATAAAAACAGAAGAATCCACATCATCAGCGTGGATTCTTCTGTATATTGATGTTGCAATGCAAACAAAAATCCGGCGAATAGCTGTCCATCGGATTCTGTGTTTTAGTTCAGGCTGCCGTTGGCGGGAACAAAGCCCACTTCACGCTGCGTCAAAAACTTGTCGCGGGCTTCGATCTGGTCTTTTAAGCCCCGGAACGAGTCTTGCAACATCGCCAGCGGCAGTTCAGTCAGGTCATCATACGCCAACTGCGTCAGCGCATAGATTGCTACCTCGCGGATGAATGCCCCTGGATAGCCGATCAACTGCGGCACAAGCGCCTTGTGTTCGTCGCGCCACATCGCACCCAGATAGTTATGCAGCATCTGCTCAACATCGACCTGTGCGCGGGTTTCGGGGATGATGAAGATTCGATCCAACCGCCCCGGACGCTTTAATACGCGCTCGTCAATTGCTTCGGGATAATTGGTGGTCGAAATCAGCAGCGTTCCCTTCTCGCCGATAGTGGATTCCGAGCCATCCAGCACATTCAGGATGAGCGCCTTTTCATCTTCATGGAGGTACGCATCCAATTCTTCCAACAGAATCAGCGTTGGATATTTGGAATAAGCCGCCACCGACAGCGCATACTGAATCTTCCCAAACGTCGAGCCGTATTGGTCATTCTGGGCTTTTTGGGCGCTGGAGATATAAATCACCATGTAGCCCTGCCCTAGCGCCCATTTTGCCAACGCCGAGCACAGCATCGTCTTGCCTGTCCCCGGCACCCCTGCCAACAGCAGTTTGCGGAATGGCTTCAGATTCAAGCGCTTATAGACTTCAATCCCTTTCGTGAAGAACGACTGCACATCCTCCAAAATATCGGTCTTCAGTTTGGCAGGCAGAATCACCTCATCCCATTCGACTTTGGGGACAAACGAGTCCGCCCGTCCGCCGATGATAATCACCTGATCGTTAGGCTCACGAGCATAAGCCACGCGATCACATTCTGCTGTGAACGCCGCCCATACCACTAAGAAGGAATCCGGTACAGAAGCCAGCGCCGTTTGATAGTCGCCATCTTCGCTGTAGTGGGTGTTGACGACTAACACGTCAACCGTCTTCATCGTTTCTTCCACGACAAAATGGAACACGAAAGCGCCATTCTGTCCATTGATGTTGCCATCATAATCCAGACGATCAATCCGGCTGACCAGTGGGCAGTCGATTTCATCGTAAGTTAAAAAGCGAAAGCCTTCGGGCAGCTCAAACGCCGGGTCGAGTTTGCTCAATACCCGCGCATCTGTAGTGTGGGAAGTGACCCATGCCGTTATAAGGTTCTGTTCAGGATGCAGCGGCATCCACTCGGTTTTAATCCATTCAGCGATAAGATCACTTTTTAGGGTCTTACCCGGAGTCGGTTCAACACAGTTCACTATTTTTATCCCGGCTGAGGAGCGCTCTGTTTACTATAAAAAATGAGAATTATCCCTGCTCCAAAAGCCTCTTATTGTGTTTAATTCTCACCGTCATAGTATAAAGACAATTCTATAAAAAGTCCACAGCGGCTCATGAAGGTTCACAATTTCCTGACAATTGCAGACGTAGTAAGGGCGACTCGCCGAGTCGCCCACTATATAATTTCTAACTGGATCGAGGATTTTATTCGCCCTGCGGGATAGGCCGCAGCGAGACATAGCTGAGTACACGTTCACCAACGCATCGCCCCTGCCGCATCCCATTTTCAATCGCAGCGCGGAAGTGG
>DAOTTO010000614.1:0-2534 GCA_034437895.1 Anaerolineae bacterium
TTTAGTCGTCGTTAGGTTGAGATCGGCTGTGCCTGCGTCCGTGGGCTGCGACCATGCCAAATAGAAATGGCGGTCACGATCTGTATAAAGCGCCGGAAAGCCGATCAAATCCTGTGCCAGCGTAACGACCTCCTGAACCGCGACAATCTCCCCGCCGCGTAGATAGACGAGCGACAACTTATCCCCAATTTGTGCCGCCAGCACCAGCGAGTCGCCTTGTCCGGCTAAGGGCGCTGCCCAGCGCAGCATTTGATCGCCGGAAGTCACGGTTTGCGCCGCGCCACCGTTGAATCCCGTCGTGAAGGTGTCGTCTGTCGGCGTAGAAATCCCTAAACGCTGCGGCTCCGTCCAATCATCCACCGCCAATGGACTCACCGCCATCCAGACTTCATTCGCGCCGCCCAACCGCTGCACATTCCACAAAAGATAGGCATGGGTCGTATCTAATCCGGCGTTGAATCCGGTCAGCAAATCGCCGGGCATCAGACGCAGCGAAAGGCCAAGCGAGGTCACGGCTTCCAACGTTTCATCGACCAACTGCGCTCTAAACACCTGTCCATCGGAATAACGCAGCCAGAATAGCAGGGCGCTTCCGTCGTTGATACGCACGACACAAGGCCAATCGGCATCGCTCACGAGCGTTTTCACCGGACGCGGGCGGCCTAGCGGGTCAATCGCTTGGGCATAGAGTGATGGTTCAGAGGGTAAGCCGCCGCTGTAGATCGCTTGAAATCCGCCATCTTCCTGCGTGAGTAAGGTATAGCGCAGCGTTGGCACATCGGAAACCTGCACCGCGCCCCTCGTCGGGATGAGTTCAGGCGAAAGGACAACCGTCCATAAGCGCGTCCCGCCTGCGATGTCATCATACCGCGCATCGAGCCAGACTAAATGCACATATCCATTCTCGAAGGCAGGAAGCAAACTTTGCGCGTAGGGGTACACAGGCGGAATCGGCAGTGGTTGGATTTGTTCCGCTGTCGAGACGGTAAAACGGCGAGCGTACTGAAAAATGCCCGTCTCATCCGCGCCCACCCATGCGGTTATGATATTGTCAGTCGCAAGCCCTGACGCGGGTGCGTGACTTTGTTCGGCTTGCGCGATTGTGATGATTTTGCCCCACGCGGATCGCTGCTCTATAACCGCCGTCGAGTCGCTGCCGCAAGCCGTCATCAGCAGGCATAAGCCAATGACATAAACGCAAAAAAGACGGCTCAGGAAGCGCATCAGCTAAATTTCGGTGAGGCGGACGAGATCATCCGGACCCGTGAACTTGATGCTCTGCGGCGCAAAATAGGCGATGGTTTCCACGACATACTTGGCTTGTTCCCATGTAATATTGGGCAAAATCGCCTCGCGTGGGCCAAAATATACGCCGACGTGGTAGCGCTCAATGCTGCTCAGGAACAATTTTTTCACAAGCCAGCCCGCCGGACCCGCTGCACGCGGCGCAGGCACAACTTCCACTTCTTCGATGAAGCGCCAGGGTACGGCCTCGTCATAAACCAGCATCTCCGCGCCGTAGGCATCGAAGAAAGTGCGTAACTGCGCCTGATCAGCGAGCGGCAGTTGATCCATATTCGGGCGATAATTGATTCTTTGTAAATAGGTCATCACAATAACTCTCAGGATTTAAGCGAATGGGAAACACAATGTCAGAAGCGACTTTGATAAGAATAGCATTCAGATGAATAAGGCTTATTTTATCATGTGCGGTCAAGTTTATGCTGCTAAGATGATCTAGATTTATCAAAAAACGGGAGTGTCTATTGTCGCGGGTGTAGTAAGTGGCCGATGTGTGCGTCCTGCTGGGAACGACACACAGGTCGTTCCCTACTGCGGCGGCTGGACTTCAACAATCAGGATGGCCTCATCGCTGCGAACCCCGTCGCCACGCGATGCAATCGCAGAAATCGAATGGCGGCCTATGCCTGCTGACAGCCAATTGGTTTCTATACGGAAGGTCGTCTGTGCCAATGAATCCGGCGGAACGACTTGCTGCAAACTTACGCCGTCGATAAATACTTCAATCTGCGTGACACCCGATGTCTCGTCATAAGCCACAATATCGAGCGTCAAATCTACACCTTCGATCACGATGCTGTTGTTTTCTGGATACAGGAACTCGACACGCGGCAAATCTGGCGTGGGAATGGGCGTGAGCGCCAGCCGATTCGCCTCAATATTGCAGCCCGCCAGCAGTACCGTCACGAAAATATACCCGATAAACTTGAGCCGTCTTGCAAAAAAACTCAGCACTCAGTCCTCAGCACTTTCTACTGCTTTTGAAGATCAACGCAATCAAATTGTTTGCCTGCTTCTTCCTGGCCTAACCATTCATTAAACGTGAACAACCATTCGCGGTTGGTATCGTCATCCTTAATCCGTACATCAACGACAAACCAGCCGGAATCCACCGCGCCATCATGCCCGACGCAGCAGCGATTCAAGTCGCCCACATCCGGCACTTCGAGGATAAATTTATCCTCGCTGCCTGCCTCAAATGCAAACGCATCACGCGGCGGCAAAAAGATCGA
>DAOTTO010000615.1:0-3049 GCA_034437895.1 Anaerolineae bacterium
GATATGTGAAAACCATTAAGTGTAAACAAAGTGACCATTATAGGGCATACTCTCAACTATATGGTGTTCATTTACGCGATATTTCACTGACGATAAATTGATTTTTTGAATTGAAACAGGCTGAGTAGTTACAGAAGCTTTTGTTACTAAGATATTCGTTCATTAATGCGGAAGCGACGAGATTTGAACTCGCGATCTCTGCCTTGACAGGGCAGCATGTTAACCGCTACACCACGCCTCCATGTGTTAACGATTTCCATAATAGCACAGTCTTTTCGGCTGTGTCAAGACGAAATATGCCCTTGATGCTGCCAATTGTCGCTGGATTTAAAATGAAAAGAAAAATAACGAAGTTTGTAAATAATGTGGCATAAGTTAGATTTTTGACTATCATTAAGAGGAGTACTGTCGCTATAAAAAGGATGTCGATTGTGCGCCTGCGATCTGAATTCCGTATCGTTGCCATCTACGTTATCTTAGCCGGAGTATGGATTATTGGGTCTGATCTGTTCTTAGACGCGCTCTTGGGTAAATCGCCGGATACACTTCAATTTTTTCGGACGTTTAAGGGATTGTTTTTCGTCATCGCAACCGCACCGCCGCTTTATTGGGCTTTACATCGGGAAATTTCCGCACGGGAAAAAGCGCAAGAAGAACTTCGCAATCTAAACCTCGATCTGGAACACAAAATTACGGCGCGTACCGAGGAACTCAGTGCGATGCGAGAAGAAATGCTGCATCTTGCACGGGTGAAATCACGTTTTATCAATGATATTATCCACTCACTGCGAACACCCATCACATCAATCAACTTGCGCTTAGAATTGTTGGATAAACTCCCCCATGAAGAATATCCCCGCCATATGGATGGCCTTAAACGCCAAACCGAGCAGTTAAATGCGCTCATTGTGGGTGTTTTGGATTTGGTCTACTTGGAAGAACAGGGACTAGAGCGTGAGCAAAGCGCGGTTAACCTGAATACTGTTGCATTGCAAATTGTGGAGGCACATCAGGACATCGCGCAAGACGCTGACCTAAAGTTGGTGTTTTATCCAGCAGAAAATCTGCCGCTTGTGATGGGAGGCAGCAACCACCTTGGGCAGATGATTGCTAATCTGATGACGAATGCCATTAAATATACCGCCGTCGGACAGGTAACGCTGACGACGTTATTCGATGACGTGCGTAACATGGTACGCATGGAAATTAAAGATACGGGGATGGGCATTGACCCAGAAGATCTGCCGCGCCTGTTTGACCGCTTCTTCCGCAGCAAACGCGCCGCTAAATCGGGCATCCCCGGCACAGGGCTAGGACTGGGTATCGTACGCGAAGTGCTGGATTTATATGGTGGCGATATTGAAGTAAAAAGCAAAATCGGCGAAGGCACGACCTTTATTTTATGGCTGCCCCCTGCTGAACCCCACCAAAGGAACAAGCCCTAATTTTTTGCTGTTCGACTCTCTGTTTTAGCGTAATCGACGTGTACAATCAATACTCCTTTATTGAATTGATAGAGAGTCGTGTGTATTTATGACGCTGCTCCTTGGTATTGAATCAAGCTGTGACGAAACATCTGCGGCGGTTGTGCGGGATGGAAAAGCCATCCTTTCCAACGTCGTTGCCTCGCAAATTGATCTCCACGCCCATTATGGTGGGGTTTTCCCAGAAATTGCCAGCCGCGCTCATGTTGAAGCCATTTCTAAAGTGGTCGATCAGGCGATGGAAGATGCAGGTACATCGTATAACCAGCTTGATGCTATCGCCGTCACGCGAGGACCCGGATTGGTCGGGTCTTTGTTAGTCGGCATTAACTACGCCAAAGGCTTGGCGCTGATGACCAATAAACCGCTGCTGGGGGTGAATCATTTAGAAGGGCATGTTTACAGCCTCTGGCTGACTCCACCTTTTAGAGAGATCGTTTTTCCGGTTCTGGTGCTGATCGTCTCCGGCGGGCATACCGAACTGCTGCTGATGAAGGATCACGGCGTTTATGAACGACTCGGCGGCACTTTGGATGATGCAGCGGGCGAGGCTTTTGATAAAGTGGGGCGGATGCTGAGTCTGCCGTTCCCCGGCGGGCCAAATATCGAACGCGCCGCACAGATGGGCAACCCTATTGCCTATCATTTCCCACGCGCTAAACGCGACGAAAGCTATGATTTTAGCTTTTCCGGCTTAAAGACTGCCGTCATGCGAGAGGCAACGGTTGCTTCCTCGCCAGAATCACGCAAAACACGCGGCGAGAAAAAAATTCAACTGCGCTCCGATGTCTCGGTGAATGATGTCGCTGCCAGCTTTCAAGAAGCCCTCATCGAGATTCTGGTGGAAAAAGCAGATCGTGCCGCGAAAGCCCATAACGTCACGGAAATCTTTATTTCGGGCGGTGTAAGCGCCAATCAACGGCTGCGTGCCGCCATGCGGAAGCAAACTGATCTCCCTGTGCGCTATCCGCCGCTGAATCTTTGTACCGATAATGCCGCGATGATCGCCGCCGCTGCCCATTATCGCTATGAGGCGCAGATCAAAGCCGGGACGCTGCCCGATCATGATGACATGGATGTCGTCCCGATGTGGCCTCTGACGAGCGCGGCATACGACGGCTAACGCTCCGGCTAACACTTTCTCGACAAGGTGCTTGGTTTATCTCCACACAATGCGCGACAAAATTCATCGATCAATGCAGGAAAGCGCGTCTCTTTTCATATAATCTGAAGTTATTGACCAAACAGGCAGGCGTACTGCCTCTACAGATAACAAGGATTAGTGGTATGGAACGGTTTTCGCGTTGGGTGATTTTAGGATTCATGCTCGTGCTGATGGTGCCGCTGTTCAGCACACAAGCGCAAGCCGATTTAGATGAGGCGTTGCAAGTGGTTCTGGATACCACCTTTGAAAGCACAGGGACTGCCGCTGTGCTGCAAGTTACGACACCGGACGGCACTTGGTCGGCGGCAGCGGGTCGCGTCGATATGGAAGAAGATGCCCCTCCTACTCTTGAAAGCCGTTTTCGCATCGGCAGCACCTCCAAAACTTTTGTCGCGGTGGT
>DAOTTO010000616.1:0-9692 GCA_034437895.1 Anaerolineae bacterium
TTTGAGCGCGACACAAATTTATTTATCTATCCGGGATATCAATGGCGCGTGGTGGACGCGATGATTACCAATTTTCATCTCCCCAAGTCAACGCTGCTCATGATGATTAGCAGTTTTGCAGGGCGGGAATTCGTGCTGGATGCCTACGAAACCGCCAAAGCCGAAAATTATCGTTTCTTTTCCTTTGGCGATGCGATGCTGATCGTTTAAGATTCGGTAAAACTTTACGTTGACTAAGCCAAGATGCCGCGTATAATACGTTCTCCTGTCTTATTTTATACCTATTCACCTTTGGCAGATTAACATCAGCCAATTTTCCCCATAAGCGCATCCAGAACCAACGCGAGGCGCAGTGGTGAAGTGAGGATTGGAGAAAAACGTGTACGCAATTATCCGCACAGGCGGTCGTCAATATCGCGCCGAAACAGGCCGCATTATCGACGTTGACCGTCTGCCCTACGAACCAAATCATTCTTTTGACATTACCGATGTTTTGCTCGTCGGCGATGAAGCCCAGACCCTTATCGGTCAGCCGTTAGTCGATGGCGCAATCGTCAAAGTGACCGTTGTCGAAGAATTCCGCGACAAAAAGGTAATTGTATTTAAGTACCGTCAGCGCACGAACTTCCGGCGCAAACGCGGTCATCGCCAATATTATACCCGCATTCGTATCGACGAAATTTTAGTTAAGTAAAGGGGATTGCCCGATGGCACATAAAAAAGGTGGCGGCTCTACTAAAAATGGCCGCGATAGTAATTCACAACGGCTCGGTGTAAAGCGCTTCGGCGGTCAATTCGTTATCCCCGGCAACATTATCGTCCGTCAACATGGCACCAAATTCCATCCCGGCGAAAATGTCGGGATCGGGCGCGACTACACCATCTTCGCCACCATTGAAGGCTATGTTGTGTTTGAACGGATGCGCGGACGCGGTGGTCAGAAGCAAATCAGCGTCAAGACCGAAAATCCCAACAAGACGACTGCGCCAACTGCCGAACAGCTTGCCGAAGCAGGCGATTAGTTTAAGGTTACTTTTTGGGGATGAACTATTAGTTTATCTCCAATGATACAACAATCTATCCATTAATCAGCCATCACGCTACTCCACCCTCAGGAGCCGTGATGAAGCACAACGAGGAGTATTAACCCCATGAAAGAAGGAATCCACCCGAAGTGGTATCCTAGTGCTAAAATTGTCTGCGCTTGCGGTAACACTTGGAACACAGGCGCGACCAAGCCAGAAATCCGTACCGATATTTGCTCCGCTTGCCACCCTTTTTATACCGGTGAACAGCGTATCGTCGATACCGAAGGTCAAGTAGATCGCTTTATGAAGCGTCTGCAAGTGCGCGACGACATCCGCGCCCAAGTAGATGCGCGTGAAGCGTCACGTACCCCGTCCGATCTGCCCATCTCGGAACTCGGTTTAGGCCAGCGCTACACAACAGTGCTTGCCGAAAATGGCATGACCAACGTGGGCGAGTTTTTGGCGAAACTTCAAGAAGGCGATGATGCCATCCTTGAACTGCCTAATATCGGACGTAAAATCTTAGCTGATCTCAAGAAAACCCTACGCGCACGCGGCTATGATGTTCCTCTCAGCAGTGCGACAGCCGCTGCTACTGAACCCGCCGAATAAACTTCCAAAATCGACATTGACAAAGGCAGTCATGCAATCGTATGGCTGCCTTTGTTATTTTTTTGCCGAAGTTATTTTTACGTTTGATTTTATCTTTGAGAGGAAGCACCATGATCCATCACACTGGGCGGGTCGAAGTGATCTGTGGCAGCATGTTTTGTGGCAAAACCGAAGAACTTATCCGCAGAGTGCGGCGGGCAACCATCGCACGTCAAGAAGTACAAGTTTTTAAACCCACGATTGATAATCGTTACGGCACCGATCATGTCAGCAGCCACAGCGGACAAAATATCGAAGCCGTCTGTGTAGAATCAAGCCAAGCTATTCTTGCACTCCTTCACCCCAAAACAACAGTGATCGCCGTTGATGAAGCACAATTCTTTGATATTGGCCTACTTAATATTGTTGAGATGATGGCGGAACGTGGTCTGCGGGTGATCGTCGCTGGCTTGGATTTAGACTTCCGCGCCGAGCCTTTTGGTCCCATGCCGCAATTGATGTGCCTTGCCGAAGAAGTGACCAAACTTCACGCCATTTGCGTGGTGTGTGGCGAAGCCGCCTGCCGTACCCAACGCCTTGTGAACGGGCAGCCCGCCCATTATGACGACCCAATTATCCTCGTCGGCGCACATGAAGCCTACGAAGCCCGCTGCCGGACTCATCACCTCGTCCCCAAAGCATAAATTGATACCAGACCAATTTTGGACTGCCTATAGCGCGACTTAAAAAATAGGGCTAAAATTACTTTGTGTCGCTAAGTAATTTTAGCGCCGAATTCGTAAGTTGCTTAGATAGGAGCCACACTCATGAGTGTCTCAGCCGCACGTCTTTCATCTCCACCGCAGCAGGCCACAAAAAGCGGCCTTTGGCTGCGCGACAAAAAATGGGATTTGCTTTTCATTACCTTCAGCGTCATCGTCGTGCCGCTGCCTTATGTGTTTTATTTAATCGGTGTCCGGCTTGGTTTAGAGGACGATTTCGCACGGAATCTCGTCAACGGTTTTGTCGCGGTTGCCATCGGCGGCCCCCACATGATGTCTACATTCCTGCGTACCGGATTGGATGAAAATTTTAAGCAACGCTACCCAATGCTCATTCGCTCTTCTATCATCATCCCGATTGTAGTTGTGTCACTGGCGTTTTTAAACCTGACTTTGTTGTTAACGGTATTTTTCTTCTGGGCATCGCTCCATGTACTGCATCAAGTGACCTACATCGTCGAGCTTTATAATCACAAAGAGCATAGCTTTATCCGCAAAGGCAGCGCCGTCAGCTTACAAGCGCGATTGATTGATTACGCCGTCATTTTGACCTGCTTATTTCCGCTTGCAGCGCTCAAAATCAGCAAAGGCTCGTTTGATGTCGGCGTGAATGATCTCACCTCGGTGATTCCCGATCTTTTCCAGCAAACGTGGTTCTTCGTGGCGATGAGCGCAGTCTTTGGGGCTGCATTAATCGCATATCTCTACAAAACATGGCAGGAATATCGCGGCGGTTATATCAATTGGCCTAAGACGGTCTTTATCTCGTTTACGGTGATCGTAGCCTTTACGATGCCCGCCCTACCCAACTTGGATACAGCCTTCCAAGGCTTAAATACGTGGCATTCCTTCCAGTATCTCGCCATCACCTTCTACATTATCCGCATTAAGCAGCAGTATGGACAGCTTGATAAAAACGCGCCGCTGGTTGCACGTTTTAGCAAAGGTAAAGACTCTCGCGGCTTGTATGCCCTGAGCGCCATTATGCTGATCGGTTCCGCGGCCGTGTTTACGGTCGTTTACGCGGTTGCCCACATCGTCACACCTGGCACAATCGACCCGGCAAATACCCGTGAAATCGCTAACTGGCGCTTCGATGTGGCCTATTACACTTCAATTTTATCGTTTCTGTGGATTCACTATTATCACGATCACTTCTTGTTTACCGATTTTGAAGCGCTCGACGACGCTTTCGCCACCAAGTAACCGCATTAAGTTCATTGAGCTAAGGGACGGAGGAAATTTCGTCCCTTACATAATAACATTACGGAAATGCCTCACGTACCCACTGCATCGGATCAACTGGAATCCCATTGACCCACAATTCCCAGTGAAGATGTGCGCCTGTCGCCCGTCCGGTTGAACCGACTGACCCAATCTGCTGTCCACCGCTAACAAAATCACCCAACTGCACGAAGCGATCTGACATGTGCGCGTAGACGGTATACACACCCCAACCATGATCGAGAACCAATGTAGTTCCGCGAATATTGAGCGTATCCGCCAAAACGACCCGTCCTGCCGCCCCCGCCAACACAGGTGACCCCGGCGCACCTGCGAAATCTGCGCCATTATGATAACGATCCACCGGACCGCCATTATAAGAGCGGCTGACACCAAACGGCGAATTCATCACCGCCGCCGCAGGTAAGCCCATCGGCCCATTAAAGAGACGCTCCGCGCTAAAACCACTCGTCACGCCGTGCAGAAGATTCAACTCGTTCTCTTCAACAGCAGGTGCTAAAAGTTCCACCCGATCTGGCGGCAGCGTAATATACTGCGTCCCATATTGTCCAACCTCAACCTGCACATTGACCGAGAACAAGGCGGATTCGCCGCCTTCCGGCGTAATATAAAAATCGAATGGGTAAATACCCGCCTGTGTCGCTAAAGGGACGCTAATAAACAGTAAATAAATCCCTTGATCGACAATCACAGGAACAGCGCCGCCCAAGAAAGAGGCCGTAATCGTCACAGGCGCACTTGCCGTCATACGGATGCGTGTCGTTTGCCCCGTCATCAGCATAAGCGGATAAATATCGAGGCTAATCAGCGGCGCGGGTAAGTTTAGGGCTGTTTGTGGGAGTGTTTCGCCGGGAATAACCAGCGCTTGCCCCGCGAAAATCGTCTCTGGGTCAACGATGGCATTAATCTGTTGCAAATCATCCAGCGTCACATCATAACTGTTGGCAATTCCAAAGAGTGTTTCGCCAGCAGCGATTGTGTGGCGTATACCAGAGTCGGTAAGAATTTCGGCGGCTTCTGTGGATACAGCATCCAATTCCCCCTCGCCAATAGTCAGCGTTTGCCCCACATAGAGCGAATTTGGGTCATTTATGGCGTTATTTACTGCCAACATCTCCGCATCCACGCCATACAACGTGGCAATCCCATTAAGCGTTTCTCCCGGTTGGACGACATGCACCTGCGGAATGGGTAGTCCAGCCGGAACATTAATCGGAATAAGTAAGCGCTGCCCGACCTGAATACTGGCAGGATTGGTGATTCCGTTGTAACGGGCAACCTCATCAATCGTCAAGCCAAAACTTTGGGCGATGGCAAAAAGGGTCTCTCCGCGTTGCACCACATGAATCGTCACCCCCGGCGGGTTAGATGGAGACGTTTCACTTTGCCCAATAACGACAGAAGCGGGCAGCCAAAGCACACCCGCCAGAAGCACAATCAACAGGTTTCGGGAAGTCATAAGAAGTCCATCATAGTGCGGGAACGATGTGAGTTTCGTCCCCGCCATTACGTTCATTTTCGCGGCAGTGTACTCGCTGGTTCATCGAAACGCAATATATCGCCAATTTGTACCCGATTAAGGACCTCGGTATTGGCCTCCAAGAAATATTGAGCTGGTGCAGATGGCGCATAAGCAGGTCGCCAAGGCTTGGCAAGGCACTTATCCACCACTTTTCCGCTGGCATCAAGCCAGATTACCGCGATACTAAAAAACATGAAGAACATGTGGATGGTAGTATGCACACGCCCTTCCGATTTCGTCACGAACAACAACCCTTCATCTTCCGGCAGACGCAGCACCAATTGCAGCCCTTTAAAATGGCTCCAAAAGCTGATGCACAGCCGTACCCGTGCGACCACCACCTCATTCGTTCCTGCGTTTCTCAGGATACGCCATTGTGCGCTCATGACGCTGCTGGAATAACCAAAATTTGCCCGACATAAAGCCGATTCGGATTAGCAATCCCGTTGGCATCAATCAATTGGCTCAATGATACATTAAAGCGTATCGCCAGCCAATAAAGCGTATCACCCGGTTGAACAGAGTAAGTCTGAACCGCCGGAATAGGTGTCGGTGAAGGCTGCGGTTGTGGCGATGGGTCAGATGGCCCACCCGTTCCGCCCGGAATCAGCACTTGCTGTCCAGCGCGGATTAAATTGACATTCACAATCCCGTTGATCTGCGCCAATGCCGTAATGGTCGTGCTAAAACTGCGGGCGATGCCAGAAAGTGTATCACCATACTGAACGGTATACACAAGATAATTACCGCCGGTGGTCGGCATCCCACCTGTTATGGGGCCGCCAGTCCCGCCTGTATTACCACTCGTGTCCGCGCCAGGTGTCGCCGTCACAATAATCACAATCGGGGTGCTGGTTGGAATTGCCGTAGCAGGCGCGGCTAAACGCACCGGAATAATCAGCCCTTGCCCCACATAAATCAAGGCGCGATCATCCAAGCCATTCGCCTGAATAATGGCCTGTGTTGTGCTGCCATACAAAACAGCGATTTCAGCTACAATATCGCCGCGTTGAACGGTATGGACAAGCGTATTCGGGAAGTCTTCGCTGATCGGCACCAGCGGCTGCGGCCCGCCTGTTCCGCCGATTGTAGTTGTAGCCTCTGGGGACTGACGAGTGGCTGTTGGCAAGGGTGTATTGGTAGGCACAATGACTTCCGTTGCGGTTGGTGCCGATGTTTCTGTCGGCGGCACATCTGTAGCAACGGGTTCACTCGTCAAAGTCGCTTCATCCGTTGATGTTGCTTCATCCGTCGATGTTGCTTCATCAATGGGAAGTTCCACTGCGCCCTCTTGTGTGGGTGTCGGTTCATCAGTTGGCGCGGGTGCTGTATTGGTGGGAGCAGCAGGCAGCACGGTTGAAGCCAATTCCGCATCATCTAGGTAAACTGAGGTACGCGCTTTAGGGTCACGAATTTGCATCCGCACAAAAACTGTTATCGCGTTAGTGGTCGCCGTCGCGGTAACGGAATATTGGCGGTAAGCGTCATATTGTTCCGCCGGAAGCGACCATTGAATGGTGCTGCTCGTTGGGTCAGTTCCGCCCGTCGGATCAATGCCGACTTCAAGCGTCACATCAGCATCATCCTCGCTTTCATCCAAAATGTCTTCACGACTGGTAGACCAAACCCACGCATATAAGCTAAACCGATGTTCAGCTTGCGGCGTTATGCCTTCAACCACCCGCTGAAACACACCGCCGACAGGATTGGCAAAAGTCGCAAAAATTTCTTGGGCATCCGAATCGCTGCGAATTCTATCAGCATTGGGCGCGGTTGCTTGGTATTCAGGCTGAGGCAAGCCATAGACGGTAACATCGTCGGTGCGCGTAATATGCCAAGGACTCCAGCCATCGGCAACATCACGCGACGGATCACCGTCCAGCGTATTGTAAGGGGGTTCAAAGCCAGGGTTCGTCAACAAGTTGTCGGCTTGAGCTTGTAAGGGTGATAACCCCACCAACAGAAGCAAACTGACACAAAAAATCAACAGAACTCGATAATGAGATAATCGTTTCATCGGATTTGCTCCTGCATTGAGATGGATTGAATCTAAAAATATGCATAATGACAGATTATTGCTAAATAGTATAGCGGAGGCTGTAGTATCGCGCAAAAGCATTCCATAAAACACTGCATTACACTATACTCCTTTACTATCGCGCCACACTTTTAAATCAACAGCGCATAAACCTATCATGTCACGAGCAATCGTCGGTCTTTGTACTATCGAGTTCCATCTGGACGGCTTAACCTCGCTCAAAGATAAACGCAGCATCTTAAAATCTATGCTGGCAAAGCTGCACAACACCTTTAATGTCTCTGCCGCCGAAATCAGTTATCAAGACCAGTTAGACACGGCAGGTATCGCCGTCGTCGCCGTCACCAATTCTTCCCGCCACGCTAATGAAATGATTCACACGATTATCAACTGGATCGAGACCAATTTCCCAGAGGCCATGATCGTTAGGCAAGAAATTGAAATCCTTTAAATGCACAGGCATCCGCTATCGTCATGGGTAAAGACGATGGGGTATACTTAGGCTTGTTTGATTACTTACAGTCCGTTTGAAGGAGTACAACATTGAACCTTCATGAATACCAATCGAAAGTGCTGTTTGCTAAATTTGGCATCCCAACGCCGAAAGGCAAAGTCGCTTTCACTGCTGATGAAGTTTACGCCATCGCGCAAGAAATAGGCGGCCCGGTGGTCGTCAAGTCACAAGTATTAGTGGGTGGACGTGGCAAAGCGGGCGGCATTAAAGTGGTAAAAACCGCTGAAGAAGCCCGCGATGCAGCCGAAAAAATCTTAAACAAACTGGAAATCAAAGGGTTACTCGTGCGTAAAGTGCTGGTTGACCCTGCTTCTCCGCCTGCCAGCGAAATTTATCTCGGCATTACTAATGACCGCACCACAGGTAAACCGCTGCTCATGGCATCATCGGAGGGCGGCGTAGAAATTGAAGAAGTGAACCGCACTAATCCGCAAGCGATTATCCGTGAATACATCAATCCTGCCTTTGGACTACACGATTATCAAACCAAAAATGTCGCCAGCGCCATTAACCTCCCCCGCGAACATTGGGATGCCTTCTCCAAAATCGCGCTCAATCTCTGGCGTTGTTATGTCGCCAATGATGCAGTATTAGCGGAAATCAACCCGTTAGCCATCACGCAGGATAACCAACTGCTGGCTTTAGATGGCAAGATGGTCATTGATGATAACGCTTTGTATCGCCATCAAGACCTTGTGGGTCTGCGTGACACCGACTCCGAGCCTAAATCCGAAACACAAGCGCGAGAAGCCGGCATCAGCTATGTGCAACTCGAAGGCGGGCAAATCGGCTGCATGGTCAATGGCGCAGGTTTAGCCATGACGACTATGGACATGATTATGCTCTACGGTGGCGGTGAATATGGCCCTGCAAACTTTCTTGATGTCGGCGGCGGCGCACAAGCTGATAAGGTGGCGGCAGCGCTGCGGATTATCCTTTCAGATGGGAACATCAAATCCATTCTCGTCAATATCTTCGGTGGCATTACGCGCTGCGACGAAGTTGCGCGAGGGATGCTTCAGGCTTATGACGAAGTAAAACCAGAAGTCGGCATTGTTATCCGCTTGCAAGGGACAAACGCAAAAGAAGGGCGTGAAATTATCGACAACGCCAAAATCCCACGCTTAGTCACTGCTGCCACTTTGACGGAAGCCGCCCAAAAATCGGTTGCGGCTGCTAAAGGAGAAATCTAAACCATGTCTATTCTGGTTGATAAAAACACGCGCATCGTCGTCCAGGGCATTACCGGACGCGAAGGTCGCTTTCATACCCGTGCCATGATTGATTATGGCACCAAAGTCGTCGCGGGTGTCCGCCCCGGTAAGGGTGGCGAATGGGTGGAAGGCGTACCCGTTTTCGACACTGTAAAATCTGCTAAAGAGGCGACGGATGCCAATACCAGCATCATCTACGTTCCCGGCCCCGGCGCGGCAGATGCTATTTTCGAGGCGATTGATGCGGGCATTGATTTGATCGTCTGCATCAGCGATCCTGTACCCGTCATGGACATCATGCAGGTTTATAACTATATCAAGGGGACGAAAAGCCGCTTAATCGGCCCCAACTGCCCCGGTCTGCTCACCCCCGGACAAGCCAAAGTGGGTATTATCCCCGGCTATGTCGCCAAACCGGGTAATGTGGGGGTCGTCTCGAAAAGCGGAACACTCACTTACGAAGTCATCAATGCGCTGACAGAAGCAGGCATGGGGCAATCGACCTGTGTCGGCATCGGCGGTGATCCAATCGTCGGCACTACGATGGTCGAAATACTTGAAATGTTCGAGAACGACCCCGAAACAGAGAAAATCGCCCTTCTCGGCGAAATCGGCGGACGTGCCGAAATCGATGCGGCTGAATTTATCAAAAAGCACATGACCAAACCCGTCGCGGCCTTTATCGCCGGAAAAAGCGCCCCTTCTGGAACCCGCATGGGTCACGCTGGGGCGATTGTCGAAGGTGGACAAGGTACGGC
>DAOTTO010000617.1:0-10245 GCA_034437895.1 Anaerolineae bacterium
CCCCGGCCCCCTCTCCAATACTTGGAGAGGGGGAGAAAAACGCATCTTGAAGTCCCCTCTCCATGCAATGGGGAGGGGATTTAGGGGTGGGGTAAATGCGTGAGCGAAAGTCCTAGATATAAAAGAAGCGCATTCGTGTGCGCCTCTTTATCAATCGACTATCGCTTATTCTACGTGTTCTTCTTCTTCATAATCTTCGTCGCCGAAGTCTTCATCATCATAATCATCGAAGTCGCCCATGCCCATCCCGTGCGGGTGCCCATGTTCAATTTCGTCTTCTTCCGCCGGACGCATCGCCACGACTTCTACATCATAAGTCACGGTTTTACCCGCCAGCGGGGCGTTGAAGTCCAGAATGACCGAGTTGGGGGTCAGTTCCTTGACGATGGCATCAAACACATTGCCGTCATCATCTTCCAGCACCAGAATCATACCCGGTTCGATTTTGTCTGCGTCGGGGATGTCTTCGCGCGCGATTTCTTCCATATCTTCCGCGTCATATTCGCCATACGCATCGGCGGGCGCGAGCGTGACCTGAAAGCGATCCCCAATTTGCTTGCCGACCAACATTTGCTCTAGGCCGGGGACGATATTGTCCGCGCCGTGCAAGTAATCAAGCGGGTCTTCCGCTGTTGCCGTTTCAATTTCTTCCCCATCAACCGTGAGCGTATATGCTAAGCTGACGACGAGGCCGTTGCCAATTCTATCGGTAGTTGTCATGCGAGTCTTGTTCCTTTTGTGGTTTAACGCGGGGCATTATAGCGGCCAATGGCACGAAAGTGAATTGCGAGTCTTTATAGAATCGCATTAATTCGCCACCAATGTATCGCGCAGATCACGGATTGGTGTAAGATAGCTGGCTACTTGTTCCCCGCCGAGCCGACAGGCCGCTTCATCCACCGCCAGCAGATCATCCCCCCATACTACTTGACCCACCGGCACCGCCTCGCCGCGATCCGGCTTATGATCGAGACTGACGAATTTTTGGTCAAGATCAACCACCGCGCCATCGAACAGATGCCCAATCGTGAAATAGACATCCTTGAGGATTTCCGGCACACTCGGCTGATGGAGCTGTCCACGCGCATTGGGACTGCGTCCGTGATAAAAATCACGCGGGAACAAGCCGTAGAGATTCTTGAGCGAGGCGGAAATCAGTGGTTCGCCTTTGAGCGTTGTGCGTTTGAATGCGCCGACGCTAATCAGGCATTCGTAATCGCCCAGCACCGCCGGCGCGCGCATGGTTTTATATTTAATGGGTTCCGGCAGCAGATTGGGATAATCGCGCAGCGGCAGTTCTTCCGCATCCGCCACCTGCATCCCATCATCGAGCAGGTCATCAATGCCGCTGCGTTTGAATAAATCCATCATCGCCACTTTGGAACATGCGCCTTCGATAATCAAAATCCGCGCCGACGGATTCACCCGCCGCAGGCCGCGTAAGACCCCTTCCAGCACCCTCATGCTGATGACAACGGGCGGCTTTTTAGGATAACCAAGATTGGGTTTCACGATAATGCGCGGCGCGTTAAAGGCCACCGCCGGGGGGATATAAGCGAAAGAGGCGGTCTTCGCGTTGTTTACAGCCGTAATAAGCGATGGTTTTGCCAAAATGAACGACTCCCTATTGCGTAAGTGGGAACATTATAACTTTATCCACCTTTCGATTCCATCTATAGATCATGATGAGATTCTGCGTGAAATGGCAAGTGCGGATGGACTTTATCCAAAGACGGTGATAGAATGACTGAAGTTCGGGGCGTAGCGAAGTTGGTATCGCGCCGCGTTTGGGACGCGGAGATCATCGGTTCGAGTCCGGTCGCCCCGACATTACTCATTTGAAACTTTATCGCCCTTATGATAAAGTACACCTATCCGCGGGTGTAGCTCAGTTGGTAGAGCGTTTGCCTTCCAAGCAAAATGTCACGGGTTCGAGTCCCGTTACCCGCTTCAAATTACAAAAAGCACTTATGTCGAGTGCTTTTTTGTTACCTTATGCGCGATTTCTTTGAAACTTCGTCTGGTTTTATAATTTTTATAGATGGCACTCTTGACCCGTATCAGACCCGTGATATGATATATAAAGAAAAGGGTCCATATTTCAATTGGCAGAAAGACGATCTCATAAATCGTAAGTTGCAGGTTCAAGTCCTGCTGGACCCACAATTTAACGTGTACTCCCAATAAAAGCCAGCAAAGATGCTGGTTTTTGTTATGTTTGGGTCAGCCCCGCCTATCTCTTCATATCTCTCCCAATTGATACTGCATATCAATACCACTAATACTTTAACATCTTGCTCAACTAATGTTAACTTTTGACAAACTAAATTTAAACGAGGCGTGGTAATTCTATAGAGGGTAGTGATGCCCACCTCACAAAATACCATTTAGTTGTTATTCTAAGGAGACCCAAATGAAGCAGGCTCGTATTTTAGTGATACTGGTGTTAGTCGTGCTGATGTCGCTTTTGGCATTCGTTCCGGCTGGCGCACAGGATGATGCGCCCCCCGTTCTTATTCTCCCTATCAATCAAGCACAATTTTTGCCCGGCGCGATCTTCGACTTCCGTGTCGAAGTTCATGCGACTGCCCTGCCAGAAAACTTTGCTGTGACCGTCAATGGCACATCTGCTGCTGAATTCTTCGGCGCGGAAGGTGAAGCGGAATCATGGGAATTTGGTGGCAATGTGGTGCGCTTTAATAACGAAGGCAATGCTGCTGTTGCGGCAGATTTCAGCCCAGAAGCATTGGTGGGCGATTATTATAATGCTCAATTTGGTGTGGTCACGGTTGCGATGGATGGCGACGCACTGACTGCTGCTATCGGTGGCGAAGCTGCCGCCCTCGAAGCAGGTGCCGACGCGCTGACCTACACGATTGTCGGTGGCGCTGCGGATGGCTTAACTGCTGCTTTCGGCTTGAATGCCGATGGCGAAATAACTGGTTTCGATGTCGCTGGCGTGGCAACTTTTGGTGTATTGGCGGGCGACCTGCCCACGCCCTCCTCGTCATTGATCTGGCGCAACTTAATTGCCCCGGAAGCTGGGGAATATGTGGTCGAAGTAACGGCTGGCAGCACGACACAATCGGTCACTTGGGTTGTGCGTGAAGCGCTGCCCGGCGAAGCCCGCAACGTGATTTTGTTCATCGCCGACGGTATGACCGTGCCGATGATTTCTGCCGCTCGTGCAGCACGCGGCATAGATGCGGGTCGTCCGCAGAACCCGCTGGCAATGGACGGAATGGAAGTTCGCGGCCTCGTCAGCACCAGCAGCGTGGACTCATTAATGGCAGACAGCGCTAATACCGCCAGCGCCCTGAACACAGGTCATGTCGGCAGCGTGAATGCCACCGGTGTTTATGCCGATACCTCCCCCAGCCGTTTGGATGATCCCCGCGTGGAAACCTTTGCTGAGATGCTCAAACGCCTACGTGGGATGTCGATTGGTACAATTACCACCTCAGATTGGACTGATGCAACCCCTGCCGCCGTTTTCGCGCATGGGCGTGACCGCAGCGACGGCAGCCGTGCTGCTTTTGCTGTTCAGCCGCTCGATAGTGGCCTCCTGCCGGAAGTCATCATGGGTGGTGGTTCGCGCCGTCTGCTGCCACAAAGCACCGAAGGCAGCCGCCGCACGGATGACCGTGATGTGTTTGCTGAATATGAAGCCGCCGGTTATACCATCGTCGACAGCGCAACTGCGTTGGGTGAAACCGTCTCTGGAGATGCGCTGCCAGAACGTTTGATGGGCGTGTTTGCACCTAGCGATCTGAACGTGTGGTTGGATCGCAATATCTATACCGAAAATTTGGGTGATTTCACCGACCAACCCGGTCTGGTCGATATGACGTTGGCAGCGCTGGACGTGCTGAACCAAAATGAAAATGGTTTCTACCTCGCCGTCGAAGCTGCCAGCGTAGATAAGCAATTTCATCCGCTGGATCAGGAACGCGCCCTGTCCGATTTGATTGAATTCGATCAAGCGGTTGAAGCGGCGATTGCATGGGCGGCGGAAAACGCGCCAGATACCTTGATTGTCGTGACCTCCGATCATGGGCATGGTTACGAAGTTTACGGCACGGTTGACGTGGAAGAATTTAATGCCGCCACTGATAATGCCGGACGTATCGACGCGATTGGCCTGTATGCTGCCGCTGGCTATCCTGATTATCCCGATGCAGATGGCAATGGCTTCCCGGAATGGGGCGATGCTAGTGTCGTTTTCGCGGGCGTGGTGAACAATCATGGCGAATATACCGAAGACTTCCAAGTAAGCACAACCCCGCGTGTTCCTTCCATCAGCGATGATGCCGGCAATATCGTCGATAACCCCGATGATGACCCCAATGGTATCCTCATGAGTGGCAACAGCCCCTCGAACACAGGCGTTCACACCCTCATGGATAACCCCGTGTTCGCCAGCGGCCCTGGTGCGGAATTCTTTAATGTGTCCGCCCACCAGAGCGAAGTCTTCTTCGGCATGGCAGCGGCAATCGGCCTCGACCCGTCGGCGGAAGATGGTATGGTCGCCGCCGCACCTTCTTCCGAGAAGATGGCGACAGCAGGCATCAGCCTCCCGGCGAGCGCTTCTGGCTTAGGTCTGTTGGTGGCAGGTGTCTTCCTCGGCCTAGTGCTGAGTGGCTATCGCCGCAATAAGACCAACTAAGCTCGTTCTTGTATAAAAAAGATACGCTGGTCTATGCTTAGATCAGCGTATCTCTTTCACAGATGAAGCAATTACGCAGTTCAACAAAATTTTCCGTAGGGGCGACTCGCCGAGTCGCCCCTACAATGATGGTAAACTGTGTAATGGTTGAAAGAGTAGGGATGTATTGTATGTTAAAAAAAGCTAGGGACTATCTTCTTATCGGTATGGGATTATGTTTAGCGGCATGTGGAACAAGTAACGACAGCATTAATCGTATTACCGCCATCCCCGAAAATCAGACGCGTGCAACTGCTACCGCGACACCCTTAACCCCTTCCTCAACACCCCCGGCAGTCAGCGGATTTGCCGCCCTCGCCGAGGCCGCTGCACGAGTTACCCCGATTGCTGCAACGCCAACAGCGCTATCGAACAGCCTCCCAGCAGGGAACGCCCAGCAAATTGCCGCCGCCACCGATGCCGCGATGCGTCCGGTTCCGCGCACGTTGATTAACTTCACTGAGGCCGAACAGCCAGTTCCGATTACGTTTGACGAATTTTATGATGGCTACAGCATCCGCGAAGGCTTAATCATGTCGGATAAGCTGACCTCGCTGGATGGACAGCGTGTCGTCATGGAAGGCTACATGGCTCCGCCGCTTAAGCCCGAACTCGATTTCTTTGTGCTGACCCGTATCCGTCTTGCGTTTTGCCCTTTTTGCAGCACCGCAGCGGACTGGCCGGATGATATTGCGCTCGTTTATCTTGATGATACCGTAATCGCCGCCACGCTCAATCCGGTACGAATCAGCGGCAGGTTGGAAGTTGGTGCATCAGTTGACCAAGAAACAGGCATGGTCAGCTTAGTGCGTATTTATGTGGATAACCTGGAGATTCTCGATTGAACTTGCGGCTGGAAAATCTTACACAAAGCTATCAATCGCCCACTGGCGAGGCACGAACCGTAATCCAGATTAAGGAATGGTCAATCGAGGCGGGGCAGCAGATACTCATTCGCGGCGTGAGTGGCAGCGGGAAAACCACCCTTTTTAATATGATCGCCGGGCTGCTGCGCCCCACCACAGGCCATGTTTGGATGGACAACCAATCCTTTTATGCCTTGCCGGAAGCCCTGCGAGATCGTGTTCGGGCGCGGACGATTGGCTACGTTTTCCAAAATCATTACCTCATTCATTCCCTCACCGCGCTAGAAAATGTCGTTATGCCTTTGGCCTTTGACCGTGTGCTTCCCTCTTCCCAATGGCGCAACCATGCCCAAGAACTTCTCGAAAAAGTAGGCATTGGAGAATTCAGCCGTTACAAGCCCAAGCAGCTTAGTACCGGACAGCGCCTGCGCGTAGCGATTGCCCGCGCCTTAGCCAATAATCCGAGAATCGTCCTTGCGGATGAGCCAACGGCGGCGCTTGATGAGGAGTCCGGCACGACGGTGATGGGTTTTTTGCAGCAGACCTGCCGCGATAATAACGCCATCTTAATCGTCGCCAGCCATGATCCTTCCCTCTTCCAACGCTTTTCCACATCAGCGGATTTAAAAAGAGGGAAGTTGTCTTGGAATAAGCCGGAAGCCGTATGATTTACGATGTCTTTTTGTCTTGGCGTAATGTGCAGGCAAGACCTATCCAATCACTTATCCCGATGGTGGTTATGGCGCTGGCAATCGCGCTGTCGATTACTGTTCTGGCGCTCGGCAGCGGGGTAAGACGCGGCATTATTCAAAGCAGTGATCCGTTTGGCGTACTCGTAATCGGCCCCAAGGGCGACGGTCAGCAGCTTGTGTTAAACACGATTCTGCTGCAAGGGCTTCCGTTAGGCACAATCCCGTATGGCATCTATGAAACATTGGTTGAAGATCCCCGCGCTCGGCTGGCGATCCCACTTGCCACAGGCGATAACATTGCCGGAGCGCCCATCATCGGGACGACTCTCAGCTTTTTTGAACTGCGAACTTCGCTAAATGCGCCGCCTGCCTTTGCCTTAGCACGCGGGTCACTTTTTGCAGCGGATTTTGAAGCCGTTTTGGGCAGCCGCGCCGCCGGGGAGCTTGGATTAGCGTTAGGCGATACGTTTAGGCCGGGGCATGGTTTTGAGGCTGGGCTTGCCGACGATAATCACGACGCGGTTTATACCGTTGTTGGGATTCTGGAGCCAAGTAATACGCCTTATGACAGCGCCGTCTACACAACGCTGCACAGTATTTGGGATGTGCATGAGCCAGTCGTGAACGCGAACAGTCCTTTTGCTATCGGCGAAGTGGGCGGCGCGGATGGATTGACATCTATTCTCGTTCAACCTGTCGGCTTTGCGGAACAGAATCAACTTTGGCAGGAATTTTATGTGGGTACAGAAGCGCAAGCCGTTTTTCCCGGTCAGGAACTCGGTGGCTTGTTCGATTTATTGCGTCAGGGAGAGCAAATTTTGGGGGCAGTGGGGTATCTTGTCCTCGGCATTGCCGCCCTCACTATTTTTTTGTCCATTTATGGCACCACCATCAATCGGGAAAAAGATATTGCCATCATCCGCAGCTTAGGCGGCAGTCGAATCACTGTGTTTCGCATCATTATTTTTGAGACGGTTGTGCTGACGCTGTTTGGTGCATTACTCGGTAGACTCGTGGGCTATGGTATCGCGTGGGTCATTGCGACCCTATTCGTTCAACAATCGACGATTCCGCTGCCGATTCAGTTTTTGGGAAACTTAGAACCCGTCCTGTGGTTGATTACGCTCGGCGTGGGGCTGGCTGCGGGGCTTTTACCTGCTGCTCTGGCTTATAACGTTGATGTGATAGAAAAGCTCTCCGCCACATGAAGCTGCGGTTGTGGCTTTTGCTGATCTTCGTCTGCTGTGGATGCAGCCTGTCGAGATTATCAGCGCCGACACAAGACGCTACTGCCGCAACCGAAGAACCTTTTTACGCGCCCGATTTTTCTTTGCTGGCGTTAGACGGAAGCACGTATACGCTGAGTGACTTGCAAGGCAAATGGGTTGTGGTCAATTTTTGGGCGACGTGGTGTGTGCCTTGTGTGGAAGAAATGCCCGATTTACAGACGATTGCCGACATCTATTATGGCGATGTGGTGGTGCTTGGCGTTAATATGCGCGAGTCCGAGCAACAAATCAGTCGGTTTATAACCGCGCAAAACATCAATTTTCCGATTCTGCTCGCGCCGCCCGATGCCGTGCTGATTGACTACAATGTGATTGGATTGCCGCAGACCTTCATCGTGACCCCCGCTGGCGAGATCGTGTATCGCAGTTTTGGCCCCCTCGTGCTGGAAGAATTTCAACAAATCATCGACGATTTAATCAAATCCTCCTAATTTATATTCATTGGAGATAGTGGGCGAAACCGTGATTCCGCCCTACCTTTTTTTGGTCTAGGAGTCGCTGCCGCCCGGCGGGGTAATGCCTTGCTTGGCGAGTTCGTCGTTAATCAACGCGCGGAAAGTGTCAATCGGTTGTGCGCCGCTTAAAAAGCGTCCATTGATGAAGAAACCCGGTGTGCCACTCACGCCACGCCCTAAGCCGTCGGTACGATCAAGCACGATGTCGTCCTGATGCTGCCGACTTTGCAGGCAGGTCGTGAATGTAGGCACATCCAAGCTCAGTTCGCCTGCGAAGCCAATCAGAATATTTTCGAGATTATCTGACGCAAGTGAACTAGAATTTTCAAATAGGATGTTGTGATAATCCCAGAACTTGCCCTGATCGTTAGCGCATTCGGCTGCCAGCGCGGATGTGACGGCATACTGTCCACCAACACCGGGGTAATCGCGGTAGACATATTTGATAAGGCCGTCATATTCCTCAAGTAGTGGGCGCAGCGTTTGTTCATAATGCCGCCCGCAGTATTGGCACAAGAAATCGCTGAATTCGACCACCGTCACCGGCGCGTCGGCAGGTCCCAAGAAGGGATCATTATCCGCCATAAAATCGACTGGCCCGGTATTGAGTTGAACTTGTGAAAGCTGCTGGGCTAATTCTTCACGCACGGCGATCCGCAGCGCTTCTTCACTAATCCCACCACCGCCTCCGAATAAAAATCCACCGAGCGCAAGGCCGATTATCAAAGCCAGGACACCTACGACACCATAATTATAAAATTGCGGTGAGAGCGTAAAGACCTGATCGCTAACAGGCGCGGTAGGCGGCGTTTGGGCTTCAGCGATAAAAACCGGCGCGACTTCTGGCTGTTCCGCTGGCAATTGATCAGATTCGGAATCTAATGTTACAGAGTCATCATGGAGTGTGGACACTTCCGGCGGCCTTTCTGCCAAATACAACAACATGCTTAGAATTGTAACAGAAAGGCACACAACGGTTAAGCCTGTATCGAAAAGCAAAGTTCGTCAATAGTCACAGGAAATTCGACGGGCTATTCTTATAAAAGTTCGTTATAATGAGGTTATGGGGGCAAACTGGGCGGCGCAGCATAGTATCCACCCTCACAAGCGGGCAATTCACAAGCAAAATAAGTTTACAACCCAAACATCACGTTGAATTTGGCGGATTGTGAATCGCGCCCTATTTGATGCCGACGTTTTTAGTGATTAGTGTTTAGCTGTTGGGCAGCGATGCGCCGACATTTAAAGACTAATAACTAACGACTAATTTATAATGACTATTCAAGGAGATTGCGTTTGAGTGAAAACAGCATCGACGGTCTGATCGTCAAAGAGCAAAGCGGGTTTTTCTGGGTAGAACTGGCGGATGGCACGGTATATATCTGCCGTTTGCGTGGACGTTTAATGGAAGAAGCACAGTCGTCCGACATCGCGGCGATTGGCGACAGAGTGACAATCACCATTCTTGAACAAGACGAAAGCGGCCTTAAAGGGTCGATTGAGTCAGTGCATGAACGGGTCAGCGTCCTCGCCCGTGCTGTACGCACAGAAGGCAATCGTGGGGCAGGCGAGGCCGAGCGTGAGCAGGTCATCATCGCTAACGCCGACGTGATCTTTTTTGTCTTTGCCGCCGCGCAGCCGACCCCTAACTTACGGATGCTTGATCGATTTTTGGTCGCTGGCGAAAAATCCGACGTGGAACAACTTGCGATTGTCGTCAATAAGATCGACCTCGAAGACCCCGCTAACATTCGCGCTTTCTTCATCCCCTACGAAAAAATGGGTTACACCGTCCTTTACACCAGCGCCAGAGACGCGCAGGGTGTGGATGATCTCCGCAAACTCCTGACGGGCAAGATCGCCGCGTTTACGGGGCCATCGGGCGTGGGTAAAACCAGCTTGCTCAATCTGATTCAGCCCGGACTGGCGCGGCAGGTAAAGCAGGTGAGCAATTATCACGAAGAAGGCCAGCACACCACCCGCGACAGCGCCTTGATTAAGCTGGAAGGCGATGTTTACGGCGATCATACTTATCTGGCAGATACCCCCGGAATCCGACAGTTGAACATTTACGATGTTGAGCCGGACGAACTCGATGCCTATTTCGTCGATATTGCGCCATACGTGGAAAACTGCCGCTTCGGAAACTGCACCCACACCAACGAACCGGGCTGCGCCGTGCGGACGGCGGTAGGGGCGGGGCAAATCCACAAAGGGCGCTATCACAGCTTTCTCAAG
>DAOTTO010000618.1:0-2746 GCA_034437895.1 Anaerolineae bacterium
GTAGTTCATAGTGATTCGTTTTTAGTCAAAGCAGGATATAAGGGAAAACTTTTGACCTTAGTAAGCCTTACTAAGGACTATAAAGTAACAACTTTTACCGAAAAATTAGTCAACTGCATAAGTCCGCTTGATAAAGACTTTGCTTGGCACTGGTACACCTGAGTCATTCAATTTTTTGCACTGTTCAAACCAATCTGTGAAATTCGAGAAAAAAACCCCTCATGATTAATGAAAAATCTATCCGTGTATTGGAACTCAATAAAGTCCTCAATCAACTCGCGCAATACACCTCGTTTTCTGCTGGCGCAGATTTAGCGCGGGAATTACAGCCCTCGACTGATTTAGAAGAAGCACGCGGTTGGCAGAAGGAAACCACCGAAGCGCGAGAGCTTTTCGCCAATAAAACCAACATCACGCTCGGCGGGGCGCGGGATGTACGTGATGTCTCGATTGGGGCGCAGCGCGGCATGATGATCGAGGCGGCAGTATTGCTCGACATCCGCACGACCTTACGGCGAGCAACTTCCTTACGGCGCACATTAGGCCGGATGAAGCATCAGTATCCCATCCTCGCGGAAATCGCGGAGGAGATCGAAGAATGTAACGAGTTACAAGACACCATCGGGGCATCCATCGACGACAATGGCGAAGTCAAAGACAGCGCTAGTCCCAAACTCGCATTGATACGCCGTGACCTGAAAATCGCCTTTGATCGCCTCCAGACCAAACTCAACCGCCTCATTTCCACCCCTTCCAAAGCGCTTTTTCTACAAGAATCCATCATCACCATGCGGAACGGACGTTATGTTGTGCCGATCAAAGCCGATCATAAAGGCAAAATTCCCGGCATCGTCCACGATTCCTCCGCATCTGGCGCGACCCTCTTTATCGAGCCATTGGAAACAGTCGATCTAAACAATCAATGGCGCGAACTGCAACTTGACGAGGAAAAAGAAATCCGCCGGATTTTACTGGCACTCAGCGCCCAAGTCGGCGACGCATCCGAGCAAATTGTGCGAACCGTCGAGGTACTGGCTTATATTGATCTGGTGTTTGCCAAAGCGCGTATGGGCGACGAGATGAGAGCCACGCAGCCTATCCTCGTCGCATTCCGCGATAATATGGGCAACCCGAATCATCCCGGCAGCACCATCTATCTGAAAGGCGCACGTCATCCCCTGCTGCGCGGCAACGTCGTCCCAACGGATGTCGAATTCGGCGAAGAAACGTGGGTGCTAGTGGTGACGGGGCCAAACACAGGCGGCAAAACCGTGTCGTTAAAGACAGTCGGTCTGATGTGCATGATGGCGCAGTGTGGGCTGCATCTGCCCGTCGAAGAAGCGCGGATGACGGTCTTTAAAGGCATTTACGCCGATATTGGCGATGAACAGAGTATCGAGCAGTCGCTTTCGACATTTTCCGCGCACATGACCAATACCATTGGCATCCTGCGCGAGTGTGATGAACGCTCGTTGGTTGTCCTCGATGAAGTTGGCGCGGGGACAGACCCGGCGGAAGGCTCGGCCTTAGCGCGGGCAATCCTGACGACATTGCTCAACCGCCATGTCACAACGATGGTGACGACGCATCATCCCGAACTCAAAATTTACAGTGTGGAAACGCCCGGCGTGCGTAACGCCAGTGTCGAGTTTGATCTGAACACACTCGCCCCGACGTATCGCTTGATTATCGGTCTGCCGGGGCGCTCAAACGCGCTGGCAATCGCGGGGCGGCTCGGTCTTGATCCAGCGATCATCGAATTGGCGCGGGGCATGGTCGCCATTGAAGACCTGTTGGCGGATGATCTGCTGGACGAAATCCACCGCACCCGCGAATCGATGCGGCGGCAAAACGAGGAAATTGTCGAACTGCGCGATGAAGCCGGCACGTTACGCGATGAATTGCAGGCGCGGCTGGATAAAATCGAAGATGAACGGCGCGACATCATCAATGCCGCCCGTCGTTTTGCTGAAGACGAGATGACGCAGTTTAAGCGCGATCTCAAGCGCCTGCGAAATGAAATGCAAACCGCCGGAATGCCACTGGAAACAGTACGCGCCGTTCAAGCAGCAGCCGAGAAAATTGTCGAACTCAACAGTGAGCCGATTTCCAACGTCATCGATATGCCAGACCGTCCCGATTGGACACCCCATCTCGGTGATACGGTGTGGCTGGAAACCCTAAACGCCGAAGGGGTCGTCACCGAAGTTGATGGGACGGAAGCCGTGATTCAGGTCGGGAGCTTGCGCGTCCGTGCCAAATTGGATGAAGTCCAGCAGCGCAGTAAAAGCCAAAAGCGCCAGATCAAGCGCGGTCATGTCCGCAAGTATGAGGCTTCCGCTGAGCCGATTATGCCGCGTGGCAAATCGCCGGGGCTGGAACTTGATCTGCGCGGGCAGCGGGTGGAAAGTGCGCTGGAGCAACTTTCGGATTATGTGGACGCGGCGTATACGGCTGGCCTGCCCTTCGCCCGAATCATTCACGGCAAGGGGACGGGTGCGCTCCGTAAAGCGGTGCGCGAACAAGTGGATGTACATCCGCTGATTTCTAAGGTAGAAACCGCGCATCCCAACGAAGGCGGCGACGGCGTGACCGTCATCCACATGGTGCCGTTAACGTGATACACTAAAGTAGGACTTTCGCTCACGCATTTACCCCACCCCTAAATCCCCTCCCCATTGCATGGAGAGGGGACTTCAAGATGCGTTTTTCTCCCCCTCTCCAAGTATTGGAGAGGGGGCCGGGG
>DAOTTO010000619.1:0-2543 GCA_034437895.1 Anaerolineae bacterium
TTACAGCCGATTGTGGCCTCACGCCTGATGCAGCACATCACCAATCTGCGCGACGAAATCCCCGCCGAACCGCTGACCGAGCGCGAAACCGGAGTCTTGCAGCTTTTGGCGCAGGGCAAAACTAACCGCGAGATCGCCACCGCCCTCGTCATCACGGAACGGACGGTCAAATTCCACATCAGTTCGATTCTGGCGAAACTCGGCGCAGGCAACCGCACCGAAGCCGTCACCCTCGCCGTCCAACGCGGGCTGGTGAGCATCAAGGCGGAATAAGCGGTCAGCTAAGTTGACGAAGGATGTTTCAAACGGCATAATTATCATAAACTTACACAGCCTATTCACGGAAAATCATGTCACAAAAACAGCTTAAAGTCTTTGTCAATTACCGCCGCGCCGACGAAAAAATCTTCGTTGAACATCTGCGGACTCATTTCATGAATCGCTATGGGCGTGAAAATGTGTTCATGGATTTTGATAGCATTCCGTATTTCACTGAGTTTGATGCTTTTATCAAACAAAAAGTGCGCGAATGTGATGTCGTAGCGATGATCGTGGGTAATCACTGGTTGGAACTTATGCAGGAAAAAGCCGCCAAAGGCGATTCCGATTATGTGCGGATGGAACTGGAAGAGGCACTCGGTCATGGCAAAGTAATCGCGCCGATTTGCATCCTGGGCGCAGAGATGCCCGATAAAAGGGATCTGCCAGAAACGCTGTATCCAATTGCGGGAATCAATGCCGCTTTTGTCAGTGAGGGAATGAGCGTTCTGGACAATATCAGCCGCATCATGAACAGCTTCGAGAGCGAATTGGAACGACGCGGTGCGGGAAAACAAATCCTGAATCCAGAGTCGCAGGTTCAGCTTGAAAGTGTGCAGAACGCGGCAGGCAGGGTCGATATTGACGAGATTCTTGATCGTTTTACAGAAGCGATACAAGGTAATGACCTCCCGCAAGCATTAATTTGGCTGGCACAACTTCGCACATCAGGCCAAGCGATTCCGAAATCATTTGACTTGAACGGACGTGAAACAAACTTACAGGAACGACTGCGCGAGGAAGAAGAACGCCGCCGCCGCCGTGAAGTCGCGGATTTTCAATATAAATTCGTCCGGCAGATGGTCAGATTAAATGACCCAACGAAACGTATTATCGGAGCGATATTAGAAATCTGGCAGGTGGATAACGGCTATATCCCCGATGATTTAAAGCCGTTGTTAAAGCCACTGCTGCGTCCTGTAATACATGCTCCTCAGGTTTTACCTCCACCATTTGCGTGGGTGGAAATTCCAGCGGGGAAAGTAATACTGGAAGCAGGCGCTTATCTCTCCGAGGCAACCACTTTTGATGTTCCGGCCTTCGCTATCGCCAAATATCCTGTGACCAACGCACAATTTCAAACCTTTATTGATGCGCCGGATGGTTATGCCAAGGTCGCGTGGTGGGATTATTCACCCGATGCCCAGGATTGGCGCAAAGCAAATCGGTGGGCACACGAGCGTGCTTTTTTGAACGATGACCACCCGTGCGCTAATGTAACATGGTACGAGGCCGTCGCTTTTTGCCAATGGTTAAGCGAAACCACAGTCGAGAAAATTATGCTGCCAACCGAACAGCAGTGGCAGCGGACAGCACAAGGCGATGATGGACGAATTTATCCTTGGGGTAACGATTGGGACTGTATACTTTGTAACAACAGTGTGCCACTCTGTAAAAGTAGCCAGACAACATCGGTGACCCAATATGAAGGTCAAGAAATTGGGGATAGTCCCTTTGGTGTCGTCGATATGAGTGGCAACGTATGGCAATGGTGTTTAACAGACTATGAAACGGGTAATATAAGTTTGTTCGGAACAAGTGTTCGTGCTTTGCGTGGTGGCTCCTGGGGAGACTTCAATACCAAGAACTTCCGAGTCGATTTCCGCGAGTGGTATACTCCCTACATCAAGGACGCTTTTAGAGGATTTCGTTTGGTCCGCTCTTTGAAATAGACTTGATCCCTGTTTTCTGATCTTCATGCTTTCCGCACCAGCGGAAACGGTTTTTGGGTGCGTACCGCCATAGGCTAAAGCCATACGGCTGCCAAAGTGCCAAGCGCACTCTAGGCGCTGTGAGCACCTTATGCTGTTTAATAATTATAGGACTTTCGCTCACGCATTTACCCCACCACTAAATCCCCTCCCCATTGCATGGAGAGGGGACTTCAAGATGCGTTTTTCTCCCCCTCTCCAATACTTGGAGAGGGGGCTGGGGGGGTGAGGTAAGCGAAAGTCCTGAATTAAATACGGAACTGTAGGGACGCGATATATCGCGTCCGCCACCAAAATTGAAGCGGACACCATGTATGGTGTCCCTACAGAGTACGCTTATCATTTTTAATCTCACCCCTCTTTTTACTCCGCGTCAATATACAGCAAATCGCCCACATCGCAATCGAAATAGGCGCAAAATGCTTCGAGTACAGGCCCCTCAAATTTATTGACCTCATTGCGCGTCCAACGGGCAACAGCCGAGGGCGATACCCCTGTCGCCGCCGCGATTTC
>DAOTTO010000620.1:0-2876 GCA_034437895.1 Anaerolineae bacterium
GGCGGCTGCGGCGTTGGTTGTCCTTGTAAGATCGGAGCGAGTTCCAGCGCGAGGAATGAAATAAGCATTATCACTGTAATGATAATTAACAGGAGGCGGCGAAGGCGGCTTGTTTGACCGGAGGTGATCGGGAAATCATCCTCATCGTCGTCCTCAAAACCATCCCACTCGGCAGGTGATTGCGCTAGGGCTTGTGCGACTAAACGGTTATATTCTTCTTGGGGTGTTAACATCCAATCATTCCTGAACTCTACTATACGCTTACAAAGGCAGCTTAGGTGGAAATTGGCTAATGACCGATGAGAGCTGTCAATTCCTTTGTAACCGCTGGATCAGCGACAATCGCCAATAAATCACCTACTTTCAGTTCTGTGACACCGTGAGGCACGATGAGCTTACCTTGTCGTTGGATAGATGCGACGACACTTTCCGCAGGCCAGTGAATTTCGCTGATGGTATGTCCGGCGATGGGGGAGTTTGGCGGTAAATAAACCTCAAAAACATGTGCGCCTGTTAAGGTATGAAGGCGGATTCGCTCTGCGCTGTGCTGATCCTGTAACTTTCGCGTAATGGCGATGTTATATGCAAGCATCACACCATGCCGCCCAATAATGCCAACCACTTGATCTGTGCCAGATTTTACAACGGGCAGCCGTCCCACATCATGTTTACTCATGGTGCGGATTGCCGTCCATAAGACATCATCGGGCGAGGCGGTGACAACATGGCGGGTGCAAATATCGCCAACCGTTAATGCCGAGTCTTGAGGATTAGTCATGCCGTCATACGTATTCTGTAAATCTGAAAGGGTGACGATTCCTGTTAAATCTCCCTTTGCATCGACTACACACAGGGCAAGGGTCTTTTGTTGGCGTAGGGCATCACGCAGTTCGACCAGCGAGGCTGATTCTAAAATGAGGGGTGGCGGCGTTTTCATCGCTTCCGCGACGGTCACGCTCTGCATTAAATCAATATCGCGTCCCGTGGGAAGTTGAACCCCTTGCCGAACCAATCCGAGCGCATAAATCCCTAACGGCTCAAATTTTTCTGCTAGATACACGCAAATGACCGTCGTGAGCATCAGGGGCAAGATCAACCGATAATTATTGGTCAGCTCAAAAACGAGCATGATGGCTGTAATGGGTGAACGGACGACACCTGCCATCATCCCCGCCATGCCTGCAATCGCATACGACTGTGGACTGCTGCCGGGAATAAGGGCGGTAGCAATTTGTCCGTAAGCGCTGCCAAGCATCGTTCCAACGACCAACGCAGGGGCGAAAATCCCTCCGACGAAGCCGCCAGCCATGCTAACGCTGGTCATCAACAGCTTTACAAAGGCTAAAATCAATAAAAACGCGATTGTGTATTGTGCCTCACCCGTGAGGACGCTGTTCATGACATCACGGCCTGTACCCATAATCTGTGGGAGGAAAATGGCAGCGAAGCCGACCAATGCGCCGGCTAAGGCAGTTTTATAAGGACGCGCAATATGCACATATTTATGCCAGAAATCATGCTGCCAATAGACAGATCGAATGAACAATGCCGCGACAGGGGCTAGAAGTAAACCCAACGGTACAAAGAGGGCGATTTCTCCTGGGCCGCCGATGGGAAAGGTGGAAAGGGCAAATTCCGCGCCCGGCTCAACCGCCTGCATAAAGGCTGCCGCTATGACTGCGGCAAGGACAATGATGCTCACGGAGGCTGTTTCATAAGAAGAATTCAATATGACTTCCAGCGCGAAGAATACCCCGGCAATTGGCGCTTTGAAAGCTGCCGAAATCGCGCTTGCTGCGCCCGCGGCGACGAGGATACGGGTACGTTCTTCATTGAGATGAAGATTTTCCCCGAAAAATGACCCCAAATTCGCGCCAATTTGTACACTTGGGTCTTCAGGGCCGACGGATGCGCCTGCGCCTAACGATAAAGCAGAGGCCACTGCTTTAAACGGGATGCGGCGGTACCGTAATTTCCCCCCTGCCATTGCAACCGATTCCATGATTCCGGCGACACCATGATGGCGTTCTTCGCCGATAAAGTGATCCATGATTTTGCCGACGACCCACCCTGCCAGTGCTAGACTGAAGATGAAAGAGGCTGCGCCGAAGAGTGGGTGAAGCATTTGCTCTGCTAAGGAGACAGCGAATATCTCGTGAAAGAAATCAATCGCACGTTGGAAAACCCACACGCCGATGCTGACTACTAAGCCTAGCAAGGCTCCAAGAATCAAGAAGGCCGTATTTTCTGAACTTTGAAAAAAGCGCACTATACGATACGTTATCCTTCGGAATGTTGTAACTATGACCTGCATACCTAACCACCTATCATCCAGATAAAGCGTTAATATCCAATCCACCGAACCGCAGCGAACCGAGCGCCAACAGTGCCATGAGGATGAGGAGAATAAGGAGCAGCGCTGTTCCTATGATACGCCGCAACACGAATAACATAAACCCCATCGCAATCGCAACGCCGAGTAAGCCAAAACCGACAGCGCGTTCAGGATTAGCTGCTGCTTCATCAGCAAGGGTGTTGAGGTCAATCGTGCCAGAGCGCACGCCTAGATAAACCGCCGCGCCAACGGCTATAGTGAGGACGATCATGAAGATCAATTGCAAAGCGGAACGGGCCTGATTGCGGATTACGGCTAATAGGACAAAACCAACTGTCGTAATCAGGAAAGTCGTGGATAGGGCTTGTCCGGTGGGGGTTTGCCAGTAACCGGGCTGCTGTGTGAGGAATAGGATCGCCATGATGCCGATGAAGCCGTAAAGCAGCAGTCCCATTGTTATAGTTGGGGTTAAGCCTATGCCGCCTTTCCGACGCTTGCGCCGCGATTTTTTTGGCGCATCATCCATGCTGTAAGTTGGGTC
>DAOTTO010000621.1:0-1954 GCA_034437895.1 Anaerolineae bacterium
GTGCAATCTTCAATCGCGTCCTCATACTGCTTCGCTTCCCACTTGCGATGCCCACGATCATAAAGCTGCTCGGCGCTCAACTCGGCTTCACTTGGCGCAGGTTGATTTTCCGCCTCGGCGATTTTGTGCTGGACGACAGGCTGCTCACTGGTCGGCGGCGGCGTGATTTCGATCTGACCGGGAACGGCTTTGAGAAAGCGCGTCCGCAGCCGCGACATGGCTTCTTCAAAATAATCATGCGGGACGTGCAGCGCGTTATAACGAGAGAGGGTTTCTAACTTGCCCGTCAGATATTTTTCGGCATCACGGAAATCAAAATTATTGACCATGAGCGGCACAATATTGCGTTCCAGCGCCATCGCATGTTCAATTTCCCGCCGCAGCCAATCGCCCGGTTCCGCACAGCGCTCCACTGCGCCCGGCGTGAGGACGACAGGAAAATGCGCCCGCGCCGCGATCTGGTTGAGAATCACCGTATCGAATGCGCCTGCGTTGATGCTTTCCACATCCATGAACACATCAAAGCTGTTGTAGCGCAAATCCTGAAAAACGGCACGGGCAATAAACGCGCTCACACTCCGGCGGTAGCTGATGAAGACGGTTTTCTCGGTGTCGGTGTTTGACATGGTTATCTCAAAATAGTTTTTGATTTAAAATACTATCATACTGGAAATTAGTCGAAGAATAATCAAACTATGCCCAAAAATCTCGATCAGATACTCGTCTATACAATTCTACTTATCCTCGTAACAATATCTTATAGCATAGCTTTTGCTCAAGGCGATGTTCATCGATTAGCCCAAGGGGTGCTTTTTACGATTTTGTTCTTCATTGTATTATTCTTTGCAATTGTAATTATTGATCGAAAGCCACGCAATATATTACGATCAATTGGGGTTAACCAAACTGCTTCTCGATTTGCTAATAAAGGCGATTTCTCACAGGCGCTTAAGCATTATAATCAGGCAATTCTTTTAGCCCCTAGACTTGCTGTCATTTTCTACAATCGGGGGATTTGCTACCTTCAGCTAAACAATTTTGAAGAAGCCTTACAAGACTTTGAACATGCTCTACAACTTGACTCTAAATTTATACCCGCCTATCTCAGCAAAGCCTATATTGAGATACAAAAGAACAATTTAGATCAAGCAATAACTGAGTGTAATGTTGCAATTGGTTTAACGAAGCGAAAACAAGGTTTATTTGCGGTCTACTTTATGCGTGGTAGCGCCTATCTTGAAGCTAATAGACCGGATGAAGCTATTGCAGACACAAATAAATGTATTGAGATCAATCCTAAGAAGGCTGAGCCCTATATTCACCTTGCCCTAAGTTATCTCAAAAAAGGTGATGATAGCAAAGTGTTAAAGATGTATGACGAAGCCTTGCAACGTGATCCAAAACTAGCATTGACATACAATAATCGCGGATTTTACTACATCAACAAGGGAAATTTCGAGGCCGCAGAACGTGACCTGCAACAAGCGGTTCAACTTCAGCATATCCCGGAATCGTTTTACGTTTATGGGTCGCGTGGCACCTTACGACTTCTGCAAGGCAGATACAATGAGGCTCTTGCGGACTTTCAAAAATCGCTTGATATTAAACCAAATTATGATTACGCCATTATGATGCTTGCAGCCACTCACGCAACGATGGGTCAGATCGCTGACGCACAACACCTCTGGCAGGAGCTTATTGAACGCGATGCTCAATTTGATGACCTTGAATGGATACAGACAAAATGGAATTTGTCAGAGCCCTTGCTTCGGGCAATTGAAAAAGTGTCCCAATCTGACACTTAATAAGCATCGTTAATTTTTCTGGTCGCTCCAATGGTCTTATGTCCATATTGACCCGCGCCGCCTCATCAGCGACGATAAGCCAAAAGCTATCCCCTAACTGCTAATCGCTAAAGGCTGCTCACAATGAAAATTGGCATTCTCGCGCTGCA
>DAOTTO010000622.1:0-3841 GCA_034437895.1 Anaerolineae bacterium
GAGCGATTTACTGCCATAGAATAGGCAAACCAAATGACCCAACCTCACAAAATAACTGTCGTCGGCTGCGGTGTCTCTGGACTCAGCAGCGGGATTCGCCTTTTAGAAGCTGGATTCGATGTGACGATCATCGCCCGCGATCTGCCGCCCAACACGACCTCGAATGCTGCCGCCGCGATTTGGTATGTGTATGAAGCCTATCCGCTGGAATTGGCGATCCCTTGGGCGCGGGCGACCTTCAACGAACTGCTGCGGTTGTCCGAAAGTGAAGAAGACTGCGGCGTGTCGATGAAGACTGCGGTAGAAATGATGGCTCATCCAGTTGATGATCCTTGGTGGAAAGACACGGTGCGCGTTTTCCAGCGGCTTTCATCCAGCGAACTACTGCCCGGTTATGCCGATGGCTACAGCGTAGAAGTGCCGCTGGTCGAGCCGCCCGTTTATCTGCCCTATCTCATGGCGCGATTTATCACCTCCGGCGGCAAAATTGAGCAGCGCGAAATCGGCACTTTAGATGAACTTTACGACGAAAATCACATGATCGTGAACTGCACAGGTGTATATGCGCGGCAGGTCGCCAACGACGAGGGCGTATATCCGCTGCGGGGGCAGGTCATCCGTGTGAGCAAAATGGCGGGAGTCCAACAGACCTTTATGGACGATACCGACGCGACGCTGCCGCTGTATATCATCCCGCGCACGCATGACATCATCCTCGGCGGGACGCTGCAAAAAGATAATTGGGATTTGAAAGTCGATCCTGCAACGGCGCAGGACATCCTCACCCGTAATGCGCGGATTCGGCCTGATTTGCGCGAGGCGGATATTCTGAGCCATGCCGTTGGGCTGAGACCGGGACGCAAAGAAGTGCGGCTGGAAACGGAGCGCGTAAACGAAAACACCGCCGTCATCCATAATTACGGACACGGCGGCGCGGGTTTTACGCTGTCATGGGGCTGCGCCGATGAAGTGGCGCGGCTGGCGGTGCAGATCAGGGACGAGCCGTAACCCGCCCCTCAATCTTTAAGGGCAAGTAGGTGCGTCGTCGATGACTCCGTACTGAACGCGCTGTTCAGTTGTGAGATCAAGCGCATAGCGATCACAGAAGGAAGCAATAGTATCCTCAAGATCAACCTGCCACAGATTAACGCGATCACCCTCTATGCTTCCAGTAACGATGGTTTCACCATCTGGCGAAAATTCTGCCCAATAGAGTGCATCTGCACTTCCAGAGTCCAGCACACGTACTAAAGCGCCTGTTTCTACATCCCAAATACGTGCTGTGCCGTCCCAGCTTGCAGTGACAACTTGGGTACCATCCGGTGAAAATCTTATCGTCCAGAGAGTAGCCGTATGTCCAACCAAGGTATGCACTTCTTCGTGATTGGCGATGTTCCAAATATGTCCAAAACCATCCGTGTCGGCGGTGGCCAGGAGTGTTCCGTCTGGTGAAATCTGTCCGTAAGGTATCGGCGCACCTTGTTCAAACACCTGCAATTGTATGCCTGTTTGGGTGTCCCATAAACGCACAGTACCATCACTGCTGGTTGTCAAAACCATAGTGTCATCGGGGGAGAAGCTGGCAGAAGCAACTACGCCTGTATGCCCAGTGAGAATATGTAGTGCTGCGCCAGTTGCCACATCCCAGATACGAGCAGTAAAATCAAAACTGCTAGTGACAGCCATTGAGCCATCATTTGAAATATCAACCCAGTTCAATTCCTGCGTATGCCCTGCAAACTCCCTGATAGTTTCGCCTGTATTCGCGTTGATGAGATAAGCAGAATACGTAGTGATAGAATCAACCGTTGCGAATAAATACTGCCCATCAGTCGAGATATCGAGTGTTCTGATCGGTTGTTCATAGGTAATCATGGGAACAAGCGACTCTTCACTCAGGTTCCACCGCGAATACATTCCAAATCCACCGATGTAAAGACTTACTCCATCAGGCGAAAAGCGTGGGAATGCGGTAAGACCTTGCTGATTAGTAGCAATCTGACGCGGTTGTTGAGGAAATTCCATATCCCATATCGAAACAACATTCCAGCCAAGCATTATCAAAGACTTACCATCAGGTGAAATATCTAGTACTTTAATACCGCCGTTAATTAGATAACGCGCTATTTCTTGCCCTGTCTGTAGACTCCACTCTATGGCTACCCCCGAACTGTCGGTTGTGACGAACACATTTTGATTTGGATCATAATCTGCGTTTGTGATTCGACTGCTATGTCCTGTAAATTGGACTAATGGCATACAAGTATCTAAATTCCAGGTGTAAGCGATATTCTCGTCAGTTGCGAGGATGCCAATCCGATAGACATCAGACCACCAAATCATTGTCAATTGCCCAACATTAGTATCCAACACTGTGCATGTTATTTCCCTTGTCTGGCTATCTTCAAAATAAACCCGATTATCGGCATCCTTGATCGCATACTGCAAACCACCATTTTCGCCATAGAGGAGACCAAAGAGTTCATGTGAATCATCGATAGTGTACGGATATGTTTCTAAGCGAATTCCAGATAACACATCCCACTCTTGATAGGCATCCCCTAATCCCGCAACAAGCCGCCTTCCATCGGGGGTAAAAACTGCAAAGTAAGTCTCGGTATCATTCAAATAGGTGCGAATGAGTGTCCCTGTTGCTGTATCCCAGAGCCGAATATCACCTCCACTACCAGCCGTGAGAATGTTTGTGCCATCTTGTGAAAACGCAACACTGTGTACAAGGCCTTCTTGGGGCAGCAAGCGTAGTTGCTCTCCCGTGACGGCATCATAAATCCTTGTCCCACCTTCGCTAGATGTGGCAATGAACGCTCCATCCGGGGAATAGGCTACACCATTTACTTCAAATTGGTGTCCGGTCAAATTCTGTCGAACAATCCCCTGTCGGCTGGCGCGGATTAAGGCCGCATCGGCACCTGGAATGTAACCGTACTGTAAGCTTCGCACCGCCAGCGCCATTCCCACATTCCCCGTAGCGTTGTTGTCCATCGCGTTATCTGCCGTCAGATAAAGGCGCTGCTGCTCGGCTCGTGCAAAATTGGCATCACTCGTTGCTAGTGCATTCTGCGTGTTGTCACGCTCTATATCGGCTGCACTGGCACTGTTGAGGGCGGAACTGGTCAGTCCTATTGCACCCAATGTCGCCACGACTAACACCGCCACTAATCCGCGCAAGAAATTTTGTGAGCGTTTTTCCAGCCGAATTTCCTTCGCTTGGCGCTCCTGTTCGGCGGTGTATTCGGCTTCGCGCTGTTTCAGGCTGGCGGCGAGGAAGTCTCGTTCTCTGGATGTGAGTGCAAGCTGAGTCGTCTGCGCCCATGTTTCGAGCGTTTCTAGCCGTGAGCCGCGCAGCAGAAAGCTGGCATCTTGTTTAGAATCGCGCCATTCTTGGGCGGCACTCGCAAGCTGACGCTGCAAACGGATTTCGTCGCGGCTGTCGTTCAGCCACCCGCGCAGCCGTTCCCATTCGCGCAAAATCGCCTCGTGCGCCACTTCCACTGTCGGGGCGCGGCTGCCGGGGTCGTTATCCAGCGAGAGCAGACGGTAAGCGGCATACATATCGATGATCTCGTCCATGATCTCCTCACCCCCCGACTCCCTCTCCAATGAATGGAGAGGGGGAGAGGATGCTGTACTGGTGTTCAAGTCCCTCTCCGCTTGGGAGAGGGATTTAGGGTGAGGGCTAATCGCCAGCAGTTCGCTCCGCCCCACGCGCCGCCGCGTATCTTCAGCGCCTTCGCCCAATGTGACCAAGCGCAGGAACATCTGACGGGCGGCTTCTTTGCCTGTGTCATCCAGACCGAGATATAGTTCCTCGGCGCGTTTC
>DAOTTO010000623.1:0-2503 GCA_034437895.1 Anaerolineae bacterium
GATTTCTTGGATTCTGCGCGAAGGTATTAAACAGCATAAGCCCGCTATCGCCGCTTATCTGGAGGCCAACGCCGCCAGCCTCCCCAGTATCGCCGTCCGAGAGACGCGCACCAAATTAACGACTGGCAAAAAGTAAGGTAATTTGGTGCGGTCTACAGCTTGTGCTAATGCTTGCGGTAACGGCGGTAAGCCACGCCTGCGCCAGCCAGCAGCACACCCGTGCCAGCCAACACGCTCATCAGCACCACGAAGCAAAGTTTGATTCAGATGTTTAATGATCTGATTGTTTTGTTTGCGGTTGATTTGGAACGTGCTTATCCCCAAGCCAGTCCAGCACAGTGCCAAGCGGTAGGTTATGCGATTGTCTGTCTCGCCATGAGTAATGAATCGTTCTTATGGCTGGGGATGTCTGCGACTTATAACGCAGCGGCGCGGACAGGTGCCGAAGCCCTGCTGCGAACTCTCGAACAGACGACTCCATCAAACATCGCTTAATTTAGGCATCAAAAACGATTAGCACGAAAATTCTATGTTCATCCCTCTAAAATTAGCACAAAGTATCAAGCGAATACAAGTTCCGAACAAAAATTTGACAAAGGAACTTTTGTTCATCTATACTTTAGAACAGTCATTCGCTGTTTAAGGAATTTGTACCATGAAACCTTTTGATAAACTTTCAGAACGTCAACGCAATATCCTCCGCTTTATTGATCGCTATATTGTGGATAACGGATTCCCTCCCACCATCCGTGATATTGGCGAGGCGACCAAAATCGCTTCGACTTCCGTCGTCAATTACAACCTGAACAAACTGGTTCAAGCTGGATTTTTGGAGCGCTCCGCCGCGACCTCGCGTGGGCTGCGCTTGATTAAGCCCATCCCCAACAGCCGCCGTAAGGTGAAGGGCATAATTGAAATGCCGCGTGTGCATTTGATCGGGCATATCGTCGCCAGCGCTCCCGTTTCTATCCCGGAAGATATTGGGCATTACACCGACGAAGAAAATATGATCGAAGTGCCTTCTTCGATTTTGGGCGCGGTGGATGCAGCCGAAGTCTTCGCGTTAAGTGTGCGCGGCGATTCGATGATCGATGCCATGATTCAAGATGGCGATATCGTGTTTTTGCGGAAAGTGGATGAAGTCAAAAACGGGGATATGGTGGCGGTGTGGCTGCCGGAACGCGGCGAAACTACGCTCAAGTATTTCTTTGATGAAGGGGCGCACGTCCGCCTCCAACCCGCACATCCGACGATGGATCCGATTTACGTCAGCGCCGCCAACTGCCAGGTGCAGGGCAAAGTGCTGGGTGTCGTCCGTCAGATGCGGTAAATTTTGAGAATAACCCCACCCCCCTCCCCGAACTCAGAGAGGGGGAGAAATACAACATATCCAGCCCCCTCCTCGTGTACGGGGAGGTCTGGGGTGGGGTTCTCCGTATTTAATTGTTAATCTGCATTCCTTCGCCCATACTCTTTCACCATTAACCCCGCATCGGCACATACTCATATATCGGCAGCGCAATCGGCATCAGCGCTTCTTGCAGATCGAGTTGCATCTCACACGTCTCATGGAAGCCCATTGTTTCATACAGAGGCCGCCCCGACTGCGTGGTATGCAGCGTCGCAAAAGGGAAGCTGTTCTCACGGCAGTAATCGACCATGATGGCAACCAGTTCGCGCCCTAATCCTAAGCGGCGATAGGCCGGATGCGTATACACATTCATGATATAAGGATTTTTCCCGCTGAGGTTACGCGCACTCAGAGGCCAATCCATCAGCCATAACCCTGCTCCGGCGATGACATATTCATCATCCCCAGACCCATCGACTGCCAGCCAGCCGAGATATTCATCCCGCGCCAGCTTCTCGCGTACCCAACTGCTGAAATTGGATGCGATTGTATCTAAAATACACACATCAGTCGTCCCGGTAGCGGCGGCAATTGCTCGGCGCTGCTGGGTAAGTATCTCCGCGTCCTGTAAAGTGGCGCGGCGGATAAGGGGCGGTTCTTCCATTTTATCTCCTCGGATAATCCACTGCGAAGCGCAGGGATGCAAAAAAAGCACCATTGAAGGCGCGTCTTAAGAGGCATCGCGTAGCCTTAATTCGGCGGCTGGAAAAAGACGGCTTCCAACCGGATATTCCGCTTATCCTTATGGGACGATGTTTATTATACGACAGTTTCCGCGCACATCAATAAGAATCCGCCCAATTAAATGTTAAGATATTCGCATTATGCGCCGAACAAAAGCATAAAGACATTTTCCACGCTGGAATAGGCTTACAAGGTTTATTCTGAACGGGGCAAGCGCATGACGAAAAGCATCTTCATCAGTTCGACCTCGAAGGATTTAAAGCCGCGTCGGGACGCGGTGGATGCCGCCATCCGACGGCTGGAACTGCGCCCGATCAATATGAGCGATTTCGGCAGTCAACCGGGCGGTGCGGTGGGCGTGAGTGTGCGCGAAGTTGGCAAGGGCGATATTTTCGTCGGCATTCTGGC
>DAOTTO010000624.1:0-7129 GCA_034437895.1 Anaerolineae bacterium
ACCTCTTTAGAGATTTTTCCTAGATTGCTCGGTAGCTCTGGGTTTTGAACCCAGGGCGGACGGTTGCGTAACGTCACTTATTAAAGCGCGTAAGGGTCTCTTTCCCCGTAGGGAGTGACACATCGGTCACTCCCGGAAGACAAACGCCTCAGCTTAAACCCTCATTTCCGGCGCATTCCTTCGCCAGATACTGCCGCACATAATCATGCACGAAGCGGTAGCCGCCGCCGACCTTCCGCATGATGACCAAATCCGCCGCGTAATCGAGAAAGCCATCATAACGCCAGCGCGGGATATGCTCATCATGGGTAAGCATACTGCGGAGGACGCTGTGTTGGATAACCGCGCGCCCACCATTCTCCAGCCCATTCTCCAGCCCAACCGCCAGCCCAACCGCCAGCCCACCCGCCAGCCCAACCGCCAGCCCAACCGCCAGCCCAAACGCCAGCCCATACGCCAGCCCAGTACGCCGCCGGTAACGCTTGCGCTGGTCGTCATCTGCCAACCATGTCGGCTGTAATTCCTCGATATAAAAGTCGGTTTGGTCGAAGCTCACCAGCTTGTGCGCCAGCCATGCCAGTTGGCGGCGGGTGCGCTTTACGTCGGGGTAACGCGGATTGGTTTTTTCCCGCAGGCGGCGGCTGAGGTACGCGCCGATAAAGTAACTGCGGAGGTCGTCGCCATCCCGTTTATCGGCTAAAGCCAGCCGCAGCGCCGTAGTCGTCTCGCCGCGCGCCACCGCCGCCATGATGTGCAGCATAAAGGGCACCCGCACTAAGCCCCAAAGCGGCGAACTTTCCTCCAGCAGCGCCCGCAGCCCCGCGAATTCGGCCTCTTCCAGATAGGCAAGCGCCTCGTTGAGTGTCAGCGGCTGCATGACGATCTCACCAACCACCTTGAGGCGTGTTTGCAGCGCATTAAATTGCATCCGGCGGCTGCATAGGACGTAATCGGTGTCCGGGCGCTCCTGTTCCATAAAGTGCTGAATCGCCTTTAAGCAGTCCTCGCGGTAATCTTCCGCCACTTCGTCCAGCCCATCCAACAAATAGGCCAATTGGTCGCCTAGAACGAGCGAGTCGGCAAGTTTGCGCGGCAGGCTGTATTTATCAAACAGTTCCTTTTTTAGCCAATCTTCAAACGGCAGCCGCTCCGCCGCCCATGAGGTGAGCGACAGCACGACCGGAATCGGCTTGGTCGGCTCATGCCGCGCTTCATCAATCAGGTGTTGGGCTAATTGCAGCAGCAGCACCGTCTTGCCCGCCCCCGGCTCGCCTAAGATGACCAATTTGCGGTTGAGTGTCTTATAGGTGCTTAAAATCGCGCTGCTGTCCTTCAGCGGGATTTCCGCGCCGTCATAGCGATGCAGCACTTTTTCCGGCTCGGCAAAGTTCAGCGGGATGCGGAGCGCGTGCATTTGGTTGAGGATATTTTGCAGCAGTCCCGTTTTGTAATCATTTTCGACCCAAATCTGCTCGACCAGATCAAGCATTTTGGCGCGGTTGCTGATCTGCGTTTTTTGCGGAATGGGGCGATCAGCATCTTGTGTGGGGAAAATAGATTGATCTAACCCTGTAAACAACATCGGTAAAAAGATCATAAGCAGACCACCCACCGCGCCTAAAATAATCAAAAGCGGTTCAGGGGCAACCATTCGCCCGGCTAATGGTACGGATTCATCGCGCAACCAAAATTGGGCGATCCACAAAACGACCAGAAGGCCAAATAGCTGTAATAAGAGGCGATACGTCAGGCGTTCACGCAGATTTTTCACGATGGGTTTCCCTTATGGGCAGGGTTTTAGTCACACACGAGATTATAACCTAGATTACAGAGTTACGGGCAAACCGTAAGCAGAAACGCGCCTCCAGTCCCGCCCATGAGGTAAAATTGGCAGGCTGTAGCTCTATCCGCTACCTTTTCATGTTATGTTGCTTGTGTTGCTTGTGTTGTTTGGCTAATCGCTGAAAGCTGAGGACTAAAAAATGAAAACCATGTCGTTTGATTTTAAATCGCGCCGCTCGATGGTGCTGGCAAAGCGCGGGATGGTCGCCGCCAACAATCCGCTGGCTTCGCAAGCTGGCTTGAACATTTTACGTCAGGGTGGAACGGCGGCGGATGCGGCAGTGGCGGCGGCGGCGGTTTTGAATGTGACCGACCCAGCTTCAACCGGAATCGGCGGGGATATGTTCGCATTGTATTACGATGCTAAGACTAAACAGGTCACGGCCTTAAATGGCAGCGGACGCGCTCCGGCTGGCTTGAGTATCGACTATTTACGTGGGCAGGGAATCACGGATTCAATGCCTGATCGCAGCGTTCATGCCGCGACTGTTCCCGGTGCAGCACGGGGTTGGGAGGATTTGCTCAAACGGCACGGACGCATGACGCTCAAGGAAGTGCTTGCCGAGGCGATTCACTACGCTCGCGACGGTTTCCCGGTGCATCCAGTTTTCGGGGCGGCGTGGAGCAGTCCGTTTACACAGCGCTTTGTACAAAACAGTCCGAATACTGAAGATTATTTACCGGATGGCGTATCGCCCAACGTGGGACAAGTCGTCCAACTGCCCGGACTGGCGCGAACCTTTCAAGCGGTAGCGGAAGGTGGCGCGGATGCGTTTTATCACGGCGCGACTGCCGACGCGATTGTGCAAACGCTTCAATCGCTTGGCGGGACGATGACGCATGAAGACCTAAAGAATCATACCTCAACTTGGGGCGATCCCGTAGCAACCAAGTATCGTGGCGTAGATATTCTGGAACATCCGCCCAGCGGACAAGGACTCACAGCTTTGATCACCATGAATATCGCTTCGGGTTTTGACCTGAGCGCTTACGAATGGGATTCGCCGGAACGTCTGCATTTGATGATTGAATCGATGAGGTTGGCCTTTGCGGATGCGCGGCGTTATATCGCTGACCCAGCCTTTAGTGCCGTTCCAGTAGCAGGCTTGCTGAATGCCGATTATGCCGCGCAGCGTCGAGCGCTGATTACGCCGAATCGCGCCATGCAGCCGCCTGCCTTCGGCACACCGCCCAATCAATCCGACACAATTTATCTGTGTACGGCTGACGGCGAAGGCAATGCCTGTTCATTTATCAACAGCCTGTATATGGGCTTTGGAACCGGAATCGTCGCCAAAGGAACAGGCGTTTTCCTGCAAAATCGCGGCGCGAACTTTGTCTTAGAGGCCGATCATCCCAACGCCCTCATCGGCGGCAAACGTCCCTATCACACCATCATCCCCGGCATGGCAGTGCGCGACGGCGAACTGTGGGCGGCCTTCGGCGTGATGGGTGGATTCATGCAGCCGCAAGGACATTTTCAAGTCATCAACGCCATGCTGGACGACGATCTGAATCCGCAGGAGGCGCTCAACCGTCCGCGCTGGTGTCTGGAAGCCGGAACAGGAGATAGCATACTGGCACTTGAGGAAGGGATTCCGGTGGAGACCATGGCGCGGCTGGCGGAAATGGGGCATCGTGTCCGTCCGGTGAGTGGGCAGGGACGTAATTTGTTCGGCGATGGGCATATCATCCGCCGCGATCCCGCAACTGGTGTATTATTTGGTGGCAGCGACCCGCGCAAGGATGGCACAGTCGCGGCGTATTAAGCCATTTTTAGCATGATCGGAATGCTTTCAGAAAAGAGGATTTATGACGACTGAAGCGAGTAACGCTCCAAAAGGGCAAACAGTAAAAGCCAATGGGCTGGAGATGTGTTATGAGGAAGCAGGGACAGGCACACCGCTCATTCTGCTGCACGGTGGCACGAGCAAAGGCAGTGATTGGCGACCCTATCTCCCTGTACTCGAAAAGCATTTTCGCGTGATTATGCCGGACAGCCGCGCACATGGTCGGACGAACAATCCAGATGGCAAACTTAGCTATCGCGTGATGGCGGATGACTTCGCGGCGTTTTCCCAAGCATTAGGATTGGTCAAACCGCTCATCCTGGGCTACAGCGACGGCGGTCAAACATTGTTGGAATTCGGAATGCACTATCCCGATCTGGCGGGTGCGCTCGTCATCGGCGGGGCAACCTATCAATTTTCTCAATCGTATTATGCTATGGTTAATGCTTTCAGTTTTATCCATAATGGCGGCGTAGATATCGAAGCGATGGAGCGCGATGAGCCGGAATGGGTGGAGAGTCTCAAAGTCGATCATGTGAGTCCTGATGACTCCAATAAGTGGAAAACGCTGCTCGAACAAATTACGCCTTTATGGTTAACTCCGCTGGATTATACGCTGGCAGACCTGCGTAAAATCACAACGCCTACGTTGATTCTAGCGGGTGATAGAGACGGCGGCGTTCCCGTTGAGCAGGCGGTGGAGATGTATCGCACGATTCCGAATGCTGACCTTGCGATTTTGCCCCATGCCGATCACGGGTCGGCGGGATGGGTCGGTGATGGCCCGAATCCGCTGTTCACAGAAGCAGTTGTGGCGTTTTGCTTGCGTCATCTGGCAGCAGGCGCATAAATTAGTGGTTGCCACCTTTTGGGTTAAATCCAATGCAATCCGAATGTAGTATTAAGAAGCGTCATGAGTTTAGACTCCGCCGCTTTTTGCCTTCTATGCAGGGCAATATGCTAGAATGTGCTTCATGCGCTCATGGTCAACGGCGGCATCCCGCGTGAACAAATCGTGCTGGCGTATCAGGGCGAAACAATGCCGGAGGTTGTAAAATGACGGAAATTTATGACACTGTTCACGTTAACGTCGAATACAACACCGAAGATGAGGACTATGGCCCGATGTATAGTGCGACCTGCGAAGCAATTTCTGTCGTCACGGATGGAAAAACGCGGGATGAACTGCTCGTCAATGTACGGGAAGCCATCAGCCTACATTTAGAAGATGTGGATACCATAAAGGTATACAATTTAATTCCCAATTCTAAGATTATTTTGGAGCAGTTATGAACTATCGCGAACTTGGACGTACCGGATGGAAAGTTTCTGAAATTAGTTTTGGCGCATGGGCAATCGGCGGCTCATGGGGTGAAGTCAGCGATGAAGACTCGCTCGCCGCGCTGCACAAAACTATCGAGATGGGCGGCAACTTCATCGACACCGCCGATGTCTATGGCGATGGACGCAGTGAACGGCTGATCGCCCAGCTTAAGCGTGAACGTCCCAATGACGAAATCATCGTCGCTACCAAAGCTGGACGCAGACTCGAAAGGCAAACGCCCGACGGCTACAACCGCGAAAATCTAACAGCGTGGATTGAGCGCAGCTTGCAAAATCTGGGGACGGACTGCCTTGATCTTGTCCAACTGCACTGCCCGCCGACGGAGGTCTATTACCGCCAAGAGGTTTTCGGCATTCTGGATGATCTGGTCACGGCGGGTAAAATCCGTTATTACGGCGTGAGCGTGGAAAAAGTGGAAGAAGCGCTCAAAGCGATTGAATTCCCTAACGTGCAAACGGTGCAGATCATCTTCAATATGTTCCGTTTGCGTCCGTCGGAGCTGTTTTTCCGTGAGGCCATCACGCGCAAAGTCGGGATTTTGGCGCGGGTGCCGCTGGCGAGTGGCTTGCTAACGGGCAAGATCAGCAAACAGACGACTTTCGCCGCCGACGATCATCGCAATTTTAACTTTCGCGGGGAAGCCTTCGATGTCGGCGAGACATTTTCCGGCGTGGATTTCGACCAAGCGCTGCAAGCTGTTGAGGAAATTCGGGCGCTCGTGCCAGCCGGTATGACGATGGCGCAGTTCGCCTTAAAATGGATTCTGATGTTCGATGCGGTGACGTGCGCCATCCCCGGCGGCAAGACTCAGCAGCAGATCGAGGATAATATGCGATCTGCCGACTTCCCGCCTTTGAGCGAAACACAAATGGCGCAACTCAGTGGGCTGTACGAGTCTTACATCCGCCCAACCGTGCATCATCGCTGGTAATCGCGTCAAAATACACCGCATTCTGGATACGGCTCGGTGTTCTGGAAGTGTCTGTTTTGATGGGTCTAGGGAGTGACCAATGTGTCACTCCTAGCGACGCATACACAGATAAAATTAGGCCTTGCCCAACTCATCCACACTGAAATCGAGCGCCAAAATATAGGACTCATCCAGCAGCAGCGCTTTCATTTTCGGCTCGGTGCGCTTGCCTTCGACAATTTTAGTTTCGAGTTTGTGATGTTCCAACACTTTAATCAGCCGTTCCGCCAGCGGCTTGGGCATCTCGCCGAGAACATTCCCACCGCCAGAGACAAGATCAACCAGCGGTTTGGTCGTATTCAGATAAGACGGAATCTGCCGCCAAGGGCCAAATGTGCTGGCGTAGGCTTGGAAAATATCCAGCACCAATTCCGTCGGATTTTCCGGCGTTCCGCGAAAGAATAAGCCCACTGGCGGCATATTATATTCGTAAAGCAGCGGATGATCGTCCATAAAGCGCAAGTTAGCGAATATCCCCACGCTGAAGCGGTGTTCGCGCACACCAATCGCCCGGACGACGTAACTGCCTCGGTCACGCAGGCCGCCCGCCGCTTCATCCATTTGGGTGGTGGAGACGACGAATTGCAGCGTCTCCGGCACAGCATCCATCTGCGCCATGAGCAGAACGCCATATTCGTTGTCGGCTTGCAGTTCGGAAAGTAGTTTTTGTCTTTTTGGCATGGTAGCTTTCGGCGATTTAGAAGTAAAAGATTTGACGCAAAGGCGCGAAGAACGCAAAGTTTCACAAAGGATTTAGGAAGCGCGTCACTTTAGTTTTGACTCATCACTTATCAGTCATCAGCACTTTTAACTGATTTATCTCCACCGTCAAATTTATTCCTGTTTGGGGCGCAGCCGATTCGCTGCCCATTCCGGCGCGGGATGTCCTGAGTCGTGCAAGTCGGCAATCGCCGCAGCTACGTCATACGGTACAGCGCGTAAATCAACTTTTACATCGCCTTCATCAAAGGTAAATAAGCCCCACTGTGCTTTTCCCGGCATATCCCCCGACATGCCCACGCTGCCGACATTGACCACGCGCCAGCGGCCTAAATCTCGGTCCATCTGCACATGAATATGTCCGCCAATTCCCAGCCGCCCCTCACGATCCAGCAGCGCATCAAGAGCTTCTTCGGCGGGTGTTTCCGGCGTGAGCAGCGGTTCATCATCGCCGGGGATGGC
>DAOTTO010000625.1:0-4390 GCA_034437895.1 Anaerolineae bacterium
AGATAATGCCTTCATTGCGTCCGGCGATAATATCAATCTCGCCGCGAGGACAGCGCCAATTTGTCGCAATAATGGTATAGTTCTGTTTTTTTAGATATTCGCTTGCCAAGCGTTCACCTATTTGGCCTGATTGCTGATTTTGACTCAACGAAACGATCTCCCACTTTTAGTCTTGATTAATTAATGATGCTCAGATCCTTCATTAATTCCATTTATTATACCATAATAATAAAGCAAAAAGGAGCGTATTCCTTTCCGCCCCTTTTGTGTGTTGATTTAAGTATTTGCGATCTAATCGGCGAGTTTTGGATCAAACGCATCACGGAGGCCATCGCCAACAATATATAGACAAAGGACGGTTATGGCGATCAGAAGACCCGGCGCGATAGCTAAATGGGGTGCCTGACGGATCAATTCTTGGCTGCTGGTGAGCATATTGCCCCAGCTTGGAGTAGGCGGTTTGATGCCGAAGCCCAAGTAGCTTAGGCCGGACTCAATAAGAATGAGGCCACCAATGGCCTGTGCTAGAGTAATCACGATAAGCGAAATCACGTTGGGTAGAATATGGAGATACATAATCCGAAAATCCGACGCACCAATAGCACGGGCGGCAACGGTGAATTCACGCTCGCGCAATGAAAAAGTTTCTCCCCGAACCAACCGCGTCGTCCCAGTCCAGCCAAGAAAGGCCAGCACGAGTACAAGGGTGCTAGGGGAAGGAGAGAGTACCGCACTAATAATAAGGAGTAAGAACAGGCTGGGAATGGAGTTCAGCGTTGTGATAAACCAGATCACGATGTCGTCCACGATGCCACCGTAATAGCCGGTTATGACACCCAGTGAAATCCCAATCACTACAGAAAGTCCGGCTGCTCCGAAGCCAATGCCTAACGAAACCTGTGCGCCATAGAGTAATCGGGCAAGATGGTCACGACCTAAATCATCTGTACCGAATGGATGCCCCTCTGCCCCCATATCGGCATAGATATTGCTCAGGGTTTGGTGGAAGGGATCAATGTTGAGCAGATCACAAATCACGGGTGCAAAAACTGACATCAATGTCATCAGAACAATTACGGTGAGCGCAACAAGCGTGAGTGGGTCGCGTGTCAAGCGATAGACTGCTTTTTGAAAAAGCGATTTACTACGAGGCTGCTTTTGTTCCAACATATTTAGGTTGACAATCGGAGCGGTTTGTGTCGTTGCCATGTTCAAATTCTTTCTTAAAATCGAATTCTTGGGTCGAAGACGGCGTACAAAATATCAGAAAGCAGGTAGCCGATGATTGTTAGCACAGCCCCGACAACGACACCTGCCATCACCAGTGGATAATCCAGGCTAGTTGTTGCACGGACGAGCAAGCGTCCCACCCCCGGCCAGCTAAAAATCGTTTCGGTAATTGCTGAACCACCTAGTAGGCCAGTAATTGTTGGTCCCAAAAACGTCGCCAGCGGGATCATGGCATTGCGAAATCCATGTTTAAACCAGACTGCCTGTGTGGTTAAACCTTTAGCGCGGGCAGTACGGACGTAATCGCTGCTAATCGTTTCTAGCATGGCAGCACGCATATAACGGGAATATCCAGCAACGCCGCCTAATGCCAGCACGAGCGTCGGGAGTACAAGGTACTCCAGTCGCAAATAAACCGGCGGACAGTCACCGCGCGTGACACCACAGCGCCCGCCCATGGGTAGAATATCCAGCCATTGACCGCCCGACCCAAAGACAATAATCAAAATAATTCCCAGCCAGAATACAGGTATCGCATCACCAATGACGGCGATAATACGCGAACCGTTATCAAACGCGCCACCGCGCCAGACCGCTGCCAGAATACCAATCGGAATACCTAGCGCTAGGCTAACGATAAGAACAATAACATTTAATTCTAAGGTTGCAGGTAAAAACTGACCAATCAACTTCAGCGAATCTTCCCGGAAACTGAATGATTTGCCGAAGTCGCCGCGCAGTATGCCGCGACGATCTCCCGGCGGTTCGGCAACACCATCTCCATTGGCATCAAGCGCGATCAGAAAAGAACGATCAGAGATGCCGTCGCCGTCACTGTCCCAGCGCAGCCAGTCGTCACCTACTAACCAGCGGAAATATTGGAGCGGCCATGGATCGTTTATACCCATCCGAGCCGCCATCGCTGCTTTTTCCTGCTGCGAAAATGATGGGTCATTAGTCATTAATGCCACCGGATCGCTAGGTGATGCCAGCATAATCATATAAGAAAGTAAAGTAATCCCGAAAAAGGTCGGGATCGCTTGAACAAGACGGCGGATGATAAATTTTGTCATAATACCAAACTCGCAATTTCGTTGAATTAGGAGACGAAAGCGCCGAGAAGATCACTTCTCGGCGCTTCGCCTTAGAATGTCTTACGTTTAGTCAGGTGTAATCACCCAAGCATCATTGTCATTCGCAGCAGCCCACTGAACTGGATTCCAGCCTTGAACCCAATTTTGCGCTACTGCCATCGTCTTGTCTGAATACAGGAAGATTACAGGCTGTTGTTCATAGAAGATGGTCTGAATTCTTTCATAGATTGCACGGCGTTCTTCGACATCGCATCCGGCTACAGTTGAGCCAGCATCAATCAATTCTTCGTATTCCTCATTGTAGTAGGAATAGCTGTTGAAACCGTCGTTGACAATATCTGATTCGACATTAAAGATGCCATCGGCACTGGGGTTTACAGGCAGACCGAGACCCCAACCTAAAATGTAAGAGTCGAATGTCTGTGCGCCCGTTTGTTCCAAAACCACACCGAAGTCGATCGCTTGGAAATCCACCTCGACACCGATGTCGGCCCACTGTTGATCCGCAACTTCACCGATTTGCTCACGAATGGTGTTGCCGGCGTTGGTAATCAGAGTGAACGACATGGGTGAGCCTTCAAAGGCGGCATCTACTTCAGTGGCATACAGGCAGCCCTGGCAGACGCGGGGCGTTGCAGTATCGTCATCGTCATCAACCCATCCAGCTTCTTCCAGTAACTGCGAAGCTAGCGCCGGGTCAAAAAGGCGTGGTTCAAGCTCGGCCTGAACCCAGTTGAGCGGGTAAGTGTGGGTATTAATACGGGTGCCATTGCCTTGCAGCACCCCAGCGACAATGCCGTCAATATCGATACCGTGCGTGAGGGCAATACGGACTGCCGGGTCGCCAAAGATCGGGTGGAGACCCTGATCGATCAGTTCGCCATTTTCGTCTACGCCATTTTGCGGGTTGGTCGGATCAGCCAGGTTAAAGCCAATATAGATATAGCGGTTGGCATCAGCTTCAAACACCTGGAAATCAGAGTTGCCGCGGAACTCGGCCTGACGGTTGGCTGGAACAACACCATACGTGAGGTCACCAGCCAGCAAGCGCTCAACCGCTACGTTGGTATCGGGCACGTTCTGTGCAACGTACTCGCCGGGGCTGACGAAACCGAGTAATGTATCCGGGTAGGATTGGTCGGCAATGACACTGTAACGCTCGGCGGGCGCGAATTCCAAGTCTTTCCATTGACCGAATGTCACAGTTGGAAGGGCGCGTGGGTCTTCGTCCATCAGAGCATAATCGGTGCCATAAAGTTCGCTGAAAATATGAGCAGGTACCAGCGAGACATCATTGATGTCGTTAAAGGCGGTGCAGTCGGCTTCGGTGAAGGTAATCACAACCGTATAGTCATCGGCGGCTTCAATACTGACGATTTTACCACCGGCAGGGGTTCCGTCATCGAGTGTCTCAAACATGCTGGTGCGCGGCGAGGAGGTTACACCGCTGCGGACAGCGCTGGTCGCATACACATAATCGGCAGCAGTAATCGGGGTTCCGTCGTTCCAGAACAAGTCTTGGCGCAGGTTAACCGTCAAAATAGTGCTGGTTTCGTCATATTCCCAGCTTTCCGCCACTGAGCCAGGGAGGTTCGGCGCGGGTTCACCCGTCACCGGATCAATTCCGACAATGGCGGGGTAAAAGAGACCAGTAACTGCCAACGAGGCGCTGTCACTGGCAAGAATTGGGTTGAAGGTTGAGGGATCATCGCCGAAATAGTAGTCGATAATCGTTCCACCCTCACCCGCACCTTCTGGGCCGGGGGGGTAGTCACCATCTTGCGCCAGAGCTGGGATCATCAGCGTGCCAAGAAGAATGACGGTCATGAGCATGACCAAAAATGCAAAAATCCTTTTCATCGAGTACTCCTTCTGTATAAGTAACTATATGGTTTGTTAATTTGTGTGAATTTCTGTTTTGGGGACATTCCACACAACATACGTTAAACGTATTTGCTTCAACATAACTAAAAACTGAGTGTTCTACAACAATTTAAAACAATTTAAATGGAGGTTAGATTTCATTTAAGTAAGGATGAATCACCAATTATGGGCAGCTTTAATGT
>DAOTTO010000626.1:0-7149 GCA_034437895.1 Anaerolineae bacterium
TCGGATGACTCTATGCTAGATAAGATGGCTTGTTTAAGTGCATCACTCAAAGCGCACTCGCGTTTAGATAACTCCCATGCGTAAAATTCTTTTAGCGCATCACAGCCGATATTGGATTCATATCTCAGCACACGACAATCATCGGGTTTGATTTTAACTTGCTGCTTTTCTAATTCAGGATGCGATCGAGTCAACAACCCCATAGCTAAAGCTAGGGGCTTGCAGTTGGGGTGTCCGAAGACAATTCACCCACCGCGTATGGCACATTGACTGATGCCCGCTGCATACCGAAGTACCAGCGCGAGTCAAGTGGTGACCGTTGAACGTTTTACGGAGTACACGGCGATGCCGACAAAGCACCTTAGTCTCCAACCTCATACGTTCCGCCAGCGGCAATCCGCTGTGTGCAAGTGTGGGGGCAAACCGGGTCTGCGTGGCACAACACAACAGTGTCTTCGTATTTCCCACAGCCCGTATTTTAGCGCGAAAGCGCTTAGTCCGAAAGGAGAACTTACGCTTCCTCCCGATGCCTAAAGGCAGGGGTATCCGCGCAAGGAATTTGATGATCTGGAATGCCAGCAGCGGCGAAATTTGGGTGTTGATCGGACGGGAAAATGGCAGATTCATCCCCTTCCCCCTCAATAATTATGGCAATCTGCTCGTTATCCCGCCGACGAATGTACCGCCGGGACGTTATGCGCCGCTGATGGGCTTTAACCGGATTTGGGCAAATATCCCCGATATACGTCCCCTGTTGGGGTGGGCAGTTGCGCCAGAAGTGAGCTATACGTTAGGCATCACCACCCTCAGCCCGACCAGCTTCACCTTTAATCTCCCAAATGGGCGGGTCGCCACACGCTCGACGGGCGGTTGGCAGTTTAATAACGCGCCGAGTCTGCCGTTTGAGGCTACGCCGGAAGCCACGCCCCAAACGCCACCTGCTGCGCCCGAAGTTACGCCAGAAGCGACATCTGCCGCGCCGGAAATCACGGCGGTGGCCTCCGGCGTGATTGGCAGCTAAGGCCATCTGCACATGAAGTCGGCATGGCTTGGTAGGGGCGAACCCGCCAGCCATGCCGTAAGTTGAGAGGCTAGGGCTTTAAGCCGTGCATAATGCCCTGGAGCGCGGGATAAGCCTGCAAAAATAAGGCATACTGCTGACGATAAACCGCTTCATGGGCAGTGTCGGGTTCGGTAGTGGTGGTGGGGCGGGTGGTGATGGTTCGCAGTGCGGCGAAATCGGGATAAATCCCCGCGCCAATCCCCGCGATCAAGGCCGCGCCGAGCGCAGTATGTTCGCCGCTGGACGACAACCGCAGCGGACGCGCCAGAATATCCGCAGTGATCTGTCGCCAGATTGGGCTGTTCAAGCCGTTCCCCGCTGCTAAAAATCCTTCCACCGCGACATTCTGCGCCGTCATCACATCCAGAATATGGCGCAGCGCAAAGGCCACGCCCTCCATAATCGCCCGTGCCAGATGCGCTCGATTATGATGCAGCGATAACCCGACGAACACGCCGCTGGCTTGCGAATCCATCAATGGCGAGCGTTCCCCGACCAAATAGGGCAGAAACAGCAGTCCATCTGCGCCAGGTGGCACTTCTGCCGCCTCATCAGAAAGCAGCGTGTAGGCTTCCGGCATCTCGCGCAAGCCGAGCATATCGCGCAGCCAACGCAGCGACATACCAGCGGAAAGCATCGCGCCCATCATGTACCAGCGATCTGGCGCGGCATGACAAAAAGTATGCAAATGGATGTCGGTTTGCGGCTGAGTCAGGGGGATAAAGACCTGTCCGCCTGTGCCTAGCGTAACGGAACCAAGCCCCGGTTCAATCAAGCCGTTGCCGACTGCTTGCGCGGCTTGATCGGCGCTACCTGCCGCGACGGGGATTCCGGCGGGTAAGCCCAATATTTCGGCGGCGGCAGGAGTTAAATAGCCAGCGATGTCAGTCGATTCCAACACACGCGGGAGCAAATGTCCCGGCAGGCCGAGCGTGTTTACGATTTCGTCCGACCATGTGCGCTGATGAATATCGAAAATACCGCTGGCGGAAGCATCGCTGGCATCGGTGGCAATTTCGCCCGTTAGATAAGCGCGAATCATATCTTTGGGCAGCAGGGCGGCGGCGGCTTTTTCTAACACGCTTGGCTGATGCTTTTGCAACCAGAGCATCGTCGGCCCCATAAAGCCTGTCGCGGGGAGTGTTCCGGCGAGATAAGCCAGCCGTTCCGCGCCGATTCGTTCTTGCATGACGGCGACTTCAGCAGTCGTGCGTTGGTCAGGCCAGATGATGGCGGGTGCGATGGGCTGCGCGGCGGAATCGACCAGCGCGAAACCGTGCATCTGCCCACAAAGCCCAATCGCCTGAATATCGACTTTCCCCGCTTGCGCCAAAACCGCCCGCACCGCCGCGACCACTGCCGCCCACCACGCCGCCGGAGACTGCTCGGCGTGACCGGGATGCGGCGTTTCGATGGGATATTCGTGCGCTGCGACTGCGATGGTGCGCCCCGCCAGATCAATCAACAACACTTTAACGCTGGATGTTCCTAAATCAATGCCGAGTAAATGGGTCATTTTTTGAACCTAAAAAGTCAAGAAAAGTGTAAAAGTTTTTAGTGATTAGTTTTTGGTTTACCAATTTGTTTTAAGACAAATCATTGAATTCTTCGATGATACGACGTAAAATCCAAAAATTTCTAACCAAGGCATAAACAGAAAAGCGATAAGAATAGCCACCGAGCAAAATAGGGAAATAAAATCACCAATGCTAGATACATTCTCGTTTTGTTTCATATTCTATCCTTTTTAAATTAAATTATTAATTATTTTCTCGTATTATATCACTTATCAATTGCAAACATTTATTTTTATCAAAGGTTATATTTCCAGTGAATATTCAGAATTTATCTAACGATTTGAAAGTCTGTGAGCAAACAGACGATTTCATTCCGCTCATTAAATCCCCAATATGATGGATATGTACCGTCACCCCATCCGCTTCTAAAAGTTATGCAATTAAGGCCAGTTGTTTCCTCAAGCCTGAAATTTAACCACTTCTCGCTTCGGCGTTTCAACTGGATGTTGAGAAGCTCATCTTTCTTTTCACGCAATAATGAAACGGCCTCCACATCCATAAAACAGCCTGTTCCTGTATCCACGCCATAGCCCCAAAACTGGTCTGTGCCAAGAACAGAAATATTTTGACCGATAGGTAAAGCAATCTCCCATCGATTAGGCTTTACCGGCTCTAACTCAAGAAGGGCATAGGCCGGAACGGGGTATTTTTCCTCAAGATGTCGCCCAGTTGTGATGTGAACGGCATAGTGTCCGGGTGCAACTTTATGCGTAAATGGCTTTGTTTGCCAAATTGTAAGCGGATCACAAGCGACAACAGCTCCACTGCTCAATATAAGGTCGCCAATGGAGATACGCTTCCATTCTACCGAGCCATCAGCGGTAAGGGTTGTGATATTATCATTCCAAGCGTTTTCGTATTTGGGCGTGTAAGCCATTATCAGACCTTTTATGACAAACTCATCAGGGGACACGATATGCAGTGTCCCCTGTATTTTACATGAAAATGGCAATCGCCCGTGCATGATGAGCGCGATTTATTGCAAGCCGAACTTCGCCGCTTTTTCTTGCAGGAACGGCAAGCCGCGCCGTGCGATGTCCTGAATGGTGTAGCTCGGTGTGCGCCACAGACAGGTCGCGCCGATGAGTTCCGGGTTGATCGTCGCAAATGCTTCTAAGACCAGCGGCCCGGTAAAGTTGACGGCTTTTAATCCCGTGAACACATCATCCCAATCGACATTGCCCATGCCGGGGATAGCGCGTCCGCTTTCCGAAAGATGAATATACCCGCACAGGTCGCCTGCCGCGATGATAGGCGCACTATAACCCTCTTCTTCGATGACCATGTGATAGGTATCGAAGTGGATAAACACGTTATCCCTGCCCATTTGATCGATCAACTTTTTGGTATCGCTGCCCACGTTAAGCAGATAGGTTTCGTAACGATTAACGGGTTCGATGCCAAGCCGAATCCCGTGTGTCTTGCACTGATCGGCAATATCCGAGAGGACTTCCGCGCAGGCGTTCAATTCGGCTTCGGTGGGGGCAGCCCCGGTGAGTGTGCCGAGATTGCAATAGACACAGCCGCAAAGCGTGTCGATTTCCATCTCAGCGACTTTTTCCACCACGCTCGTTAGAAAAGCGCGGGCTTTTTCGGGATAAAAAGGCAGATGGGCATCTTTGGGCAGCGCTAAAGAGGCGCTGGCTTTAAGGCCATGATCGCGCAGCAGTTTTTTAATGGCGGCGGCATCCACTTCTTCCGGGTGCAGCAGCGGGATTTCGAGCAGGTCAAAGCCGGCTTCCGCCGTCAGACGAATCGTTTCCGGCGCGATTTGGTTGTTCCAGTCGCCGTTCCAAACAAAAGCGTGAATCCCAAACGTAGGCATAAGAGTAGTCCTTAGTTGTTAGTTTTTAGCAATGAGCGATGCAGGTTAAAGGCAGAGCCGCGAAAGACAATGGGACAAGATTTAACCACAGAGATACAGAGGACACAAAGGTTGAAGTTTATATTCTTGGTGTTCTTGGTGGTTTAGATTTTTAAATTTCTTTCGCGAGCCTGTATTAAGCAAAGTATCCAGGTTTTCCAGATATTTTGCGTAATGATCCATAAGACGAAGGCGGCAGCACGGGTGCCGCGCCGCCTTCGTCAATAGATGGTCGATTATTCTTCGCGTTTAATCAAGCGGATCGGCGCTTCTAAACGCGGGGTGACGGGACGGCCTTCCAACACTTTGATCGCCGTTTGAACGCACAGATAGCCCATTTCGGCGGGATACTGCGCGACGGTTCCAGCCAGCGTACCCGCATTCACGGCTTCCACCGCTTCGGGAATAGCATCCACCCCATAGACCAAAACCGTGCCTTCTAATCCTGCTTGGCGCACGGCTTCCATTGCGCCCAGCGCCATTGTGTCGTTGACGGCGAAGATCGCTTTGATGTCCGGGTTGGCGGTGAGGATGTTCGGGACGATGGAAAGCGCCATTGAGCGCTCGTAATTGGCGGCCTGAATCGAGACGATATTCAGTTGATCGCCAACAACATCTTGGAAGCCACCGGAGCGATTTTGGCTGGCGGGGCTGCCTGCGGGACCTTCCAAAATAGCGACCTCGGAACCAGCTTCCAGCAGCGCCAGCATATCGGCTGCCACCAGCGCACCTGCCCGGCGGTTATCGGACGCAATCGCTACGGAAATGTCGAGACCAGCTTCATCCACGACATCCGACGGAATAATGTCGTCCACATTCAGCAGCGGGATGCCATCCGCATTGGCTTGCGTGAGCGCCGTCAATAGGTTGTTGGCGGTGAAGGGCGTAAAGCAATAAGCATCGAAGTCACCGCGAGCGTTCCAGCTTTCCAGCAAGGCAAGCTGTCCGGTGGTGTCGCCTTCGGTGGGCATCGCGCCCCATTCTACGGTTACGCCGAAATCGGCAGCGGCGCGGTCATAACCTTCGTGCATGGCGATGAAGAAATCGTTGGATTCGGTCTTGCTGATTGCGCCAATCGTCCAGTCACCAATTTGTGGATCCGGTAGGAAGATGGCGGCTTCGGCGGTGTTGTCGGCGGTAATCAGGAGGATGGGGGCTTCGATTTCGGGGGTGACGGGGCGACCATCTAAAATGGCGATGATGGTTTCGATGCCGAGGACGGCCATTTCATTGGGATACTGCGCCACGCTGCCAGCTAATGTTCCGGCGCTGATGGCATCCACCGCTTCGGGGATAGCATCCACACCGTAGATGAGAATCGTGCCTTCCAAACCGGCTTGGCGGACGGCTTCCATCGCGCCGAGTGCCATCGTGTCGTTGACGGCGAAAATGGCTTTGAGGTCGGGGTTGGCGTTGATGATGTTCGGGACGATGTTCAAGGCTTGTGAGCGTTCATAATTGGCGGCCTGAATCGAGACGATGTTGAAGGTGTCGCCGACAGCATCTTGGAAGCCGCCGGAGCGATTCTGGCTGGCGGGGCTGCCTGCTGGGCCTTCCAGAATGGCGATTTCCGAACCGGCTTCAAGCTGATCCATCAGTGCATCCGCCACCAACGCACCCGCACGGCGATTATCGGAGGCGATGCGGGTGGTGATGGTGATTCCCGCGTCCGCCGCGACATCTGCCGGGATGAGGTCGTCGATATTGACGATGGGCTTGCCTTCCGCGCTGATTTGCGCCAGCGCCGAGTTTAAGTTATTGGCGGTGAAGGGCGTGACGACGAAGCCGTCGAAATCACCCGCCGCCACCCAGCTTTCCAGCAGGGCAAGCTGTCCGGTGGTGTCGCCTTCGGTGGGCATCGCGCCCCACACGACTTCGACATTATAACGGGCGGCGGCGAATTCATAACCGAGGCGCATATTGACGAAAAATTCGTTGGCTTCGGTCTTGCTTAAAGCGCCAATCCGGTAACGTGGCGCATCTTGCGCCGTCGCGGTGAGGGCAACTGATAGTAACAAAACGACGACGAGTAAAAGTGGGAAAAGACGAAAGAGCTTCTTGTTCATTTTTTTAGTCTCCTGATACAAAATCTTATTTTAGGCTGAATGATACAATTAACGACAGAGATGGATAAGGATGTCCGGCTGTACTCCTTTCATCTATTGCGTAAACCCGCGAAAACCATACGAAAAATCGGAACCGCCAAGACACAGAGGACACCAAGAGATTTTTGTATAACTTATTCTTGGTGTTCTTGGTGCCTTGGTGGTTAAACAGACAAAAATCTTCATAGTTTTACGGTTTACCCTCTGCTTACTTGATGGCCTTAACGCCGCCCGTAGGCTGCATCTGAACGTCATTTTTTGAATTTGTGAAATCATTTACATATAAAGTCTTTAGTGGATAGCCCACCTTACACAAATTTTGATTTTTCGTAGGGGGACGCGCACGTCCGCTTACCGAAAACTTCCCTTAAACATGGTATCGAGTGCCTCTCTAAAAACTAATGACGAATAACCAAGTAATCCTCGATCAATATAGGACTTTCGCTCACGCATTTACCCCACCCCTAAATCCCCTCCCCATTGCATGGAGAGGGGACTTCAAGATGCGTTTTTCTCCCCCTCTCCAAGTATTGGAGAGGG
>DAOTTO010000627.1:0-1748 GCA_034437895.1 Anaerolineae bacterium
ACGAAACCCGCTTTCAACAGCGACGGTTGAAAACCAGAGTTGATCGGCGTGGCAGTGGGCGCGGGGCGCGGACGCTCACGGATGACCGCCAATGTGCGCGTCCCGCCTGCGCCGGAAAGTACACGTCGCGCTGGCCCGATGAAGGCCATTTCCAGCGCGAGATTTTCCACAGGCTCATCAATGCCGTCGTTGATGGCCGTCACGGAAAAAGAAGCCGTCGTCGCGCCTGCCGGGATAATCAGCGAATAGACTTGATCGAGTCCATTTACGGTGTAATCCAGCCCGACGGTTGCTGTTCCGGTGATCTTAAAGAAGACCTGAATCGGGCCCGGCGCGGGAAAAGTCAGGGTGATATTGACGGTAGATGTCCCCGGCGGGTCTTCGACAAAATCCAGCACATCAAAATTAAAATCGAGGTAGGGCAGTTCGACATTGAGTTCATACGCGCCGTTATCGCACTGGACGATGCCGTCACTGTTGCCGTCCCAATCACGCGGGACACCCCGCTGATCGGTGGGCGGTGGTGGGCAAGCCGGGATAGGCACACCGTCGATGCTGTTGCTCGCGCCTGTGCCGGGCGATATGGTGAAGGTCGCGCCGCCGTTATCAGCTAATCCACCGAGCGTTCCGGTCAACAGCGCCGAGCCGGGGCAGCTTCCGTCTAAATCGAGATTATTAGTGCCTGCGGGGCCTAAACAATCGCCGCCTGTATTATTGGCAATGATGCTGTTGGTGATGCTGCCTGCACTATTAAATCCAAGCCCGGTATTGCCAACAATGGTGCTAGAAATAACGTTGGTATTTGCACCGACGATGATGCCGCCCCCAGGCGCGCCCGCCCCGGTATTGCCCGAAAATGTGCTGTTGGTAATTGTTCCACGCCCTGACCATGCGCCGCCAAAAGGTGCCGCGTTTCCATTGAAGGTCGAATTGGAGACTACTGCCGGCGTAGGCAGGCCGACGGAAGATACCGCACCGCCGTTGATCTGGGCGGTATTATTACTAAAAGTGCTGTCGCTGATGACGAGGACACCGCCGTCAAGAATCGCGCCGCCTTGCCCCAGCGGAGCACTGTTGTTATTCAGTGTGCTGCCAACAATCGTCAAGCGGGATGTGCCGAGGTTATTAAATACGCCGCCGCCCGCCGTCCCTGCTGCGTTGGCACGATTGTTTGAAATCACGCTGTTTGTGATGACCGTCGTATTGTTATTGGCAATCCCCCCACCGTTGACTGTAGCGGTATTGCCTGTAATTGCACCGCCCGTTACGTTAAGCGTACCATTATTGTAAATGCCACCGCCGTTAGTATCCGCGCCTCCTCTGACCGTGACGTTATTCAGCGTCAGCGTTCCTGCCGCCGAGACATGAAAAATGCGGAAGGTATTATTCCCGCTGATAGTATATCCGCCGCCTTCAATCGTAATCGGCGTAGTGATACTGGGCAGGCCGTTGTTGCCATCCACAGCGTTATTGATCGCCGTCAGCGTAATGTCGCCTGTGAGCGAGATCACATCCGGGTCGGCGGCGGTGTTGGCGAGATTGATAAAACTAATGAGTGTGGCAGCATCCGAGGCAGGGAAGACGGCGGCAAAGGTGGAACGCTGCGGGACGAAAACCAATAAAAGTGCGAGGCAAAAAACCGATAAAGTCACGGCGGTATAACGGCGCATAATCTTCCCCAATAATCGTGAATGGCTTAACGCCCATTATTATAGCGAAAGGAAAATCGCGCTTTAGCAAATGAAACC
>DAOTTO010000628.1:0-8614 GCA_034437895.1 Anaerolineae bacterium
CTCGGCAGGGCTTGTGCTGCCAACGCGCCGGACGCGATCACCAGCGCCACACATGCCACCATAAAGCGCACTGTGCCAGCGCTGCCGGGATTATCAAGCGCTGCATCGCGGCTGATATATGCACCGTTGAGGGCATGAGCCGCGTCCAAAAGCTGCCGAGCGGAATCTTTTTCCACCTGCGCGGCGAGTTCGCGTAAAACATGGTAACGATCTAAGGTTCGCAAAGAGAGCGCCTTTCAAAAAGCTGTTTTGGATAAGCCCATCCATTGAGCATGTTGGGATTATAACGCAGCGTGACCAATCCGAAGGAAAGGAAATTTAAACCATCACCGCAAGGAGTTAGTAAGGTACTACAAACAAGAAACACATTGAAACTCTTGTAGAGATAAATCTATCCCCGATGCAGCATAGATTGAGTTAGATGAAAAGTTTCGATAATAACTATACAAAATTATTTACAATTATTTCTAATAAAAATTAGTAATAAATTTATGCTATTTTGTAACTACTCAGCCTGGTTCAATTCAAAAAATCAATTTATCGCCAATGACATATCGCGTAAATGAACACCATATAGTTGAGAGTATGCCCCATAATGGTCACGTTATTTACCCTTAATAGTTTTCACATATCGCCACTAAATTGGGTTTTCTTGCAGTAGCGCCCTAACCTCAATTTTGAGCGACCAAAAAAGGTACTAAAATGAATTTAACATTGATTACCTCCCAAAAATAGGGCTGAGTAGTTACGCTATTTTAGCTTGTTTGGCCATATACTGTAGCCAACATCGTAAGAAGCAATGAAGTATAAACTAAATAAGGAAGCCGATAAAATGAGTGAAAATTCTCCGCAAAAGGCAATTATCTTAACTGGGGAACAAGCGCTACTTCAGCAAGCAAAGACACTTGTTAAATCAGGGGATCGCAAAGGAGCCTATAAAATTGCCACTCAGCTTTTGAAACAAAACTCTCGCAATACACAGGCATTATGGATTTATGCCAATCTAAGTTCAGAGTCGGACAAAGCAATTTCTGCCCTTAAACGCCTATTGCTCTTAGAGCCAAATAACACAAAAGCCCAAAATTTATTAGATAAATTACAAGAGGATGACGATCCTTTCGCCGATGAGGTTATGTTTGAAAAGCCTAAAAGGCGTTCCACAACCTCTAACGGCGATAATTTAGAGAGAGAACGGCTCTCGCTTGAACGTGAGCGCCTTCAACTTGAACGCGAGAGGATGTATCGTCAGCAATCCGTAATTAACATCAATAATATAGTTGCCCCCGTCCAACAAGAAAACTCAACTGCATTTGTTGTTGGGTTTATCGCCGCGGGATTTTTTGGCTTTTTCGGTGTTGCCCACATGCTCAACGGAAAAGTCGGTGAGGGCATCGTACAACTCATTCTTGGTTTCGTCTGGCTAGCAATCGCAGGTTTTTTCACCACTGTAACACTCGGGCTAGGTATATGTCTCTTTGTCCCACTTCATTTTGTGCTAGCCTACAGGGTTTCCAAGAGTGGCGCGCAAATGGCTTAAGCATTTGACCATTCGAACCTAAAAGGCTGATCTGCGTAAACGCTCACCCCTATTTTGTCTATTTCGTCCAGAATTTTTCGCTGAGATATTTGTAGGCATTATCGGGGAACAGCGTCACGACCACGCCGGATTCATCACGCGCCAGCGCCAACGTGTGCCGAAATGCGTCAGATTACCCTGTGTCTGATCCGAGATTTCAACTCCGGCGTTGTTGTATTGGTCGTCATAGTAGTATCGGTCAAGTTCGCCCACGCCTAAAATCGGGCAAGCGCTCGGTTCGGGTAGGCCAGCCTGCATGAATTCGTGCTTCGGTGGCTTCGAGCGATTGTACGCCGCTGGTCGCGTCCGGTGCTTCCACATTACACGCGCCAACCCCACAAGCTAGCCGCACCGCATTTTCGGGACTCATCCCGCGCACAATGCCGACCAAAAATCCTGCATAGGCCGAATCACCCGCGCCCGTCGTCCCGACCACCTCGGCCTGAAACGCCGGTAAATAGACCTCCGCGTCCGCCCATTGAGGGACGTTTAAGCCTAATCGGGCGAGACGATCAAATTTTGCGCTTTCGGCATTGCGTAGATAAATGCCCATCTCGCCGAGTTTAAATCCGGCGATGACCACGCCCATCACCAGCAGTTCATCGGCAAAATCGCGCAAGTAAGCGCGTGTCAGGTGTGATAGGACATTGCCATGCCAGCGTTCATAATCATCGCGCCGCAGCATGAACAGAATTTCCTCAATGCTCGGCAGAAAAATATCTACATAAGGCAGCGTTTTAGCCAGAATCGCTTTCCAATCCGCCCGTCCGCTGGGACTCGCCGGATCAGGCAGGGTCATATCAAGTGATGTGGCCGCGCCAACAGCTTTCGCTTGTTGATAAATCGCAGCCAGCGCGTCGCCGTCATTTTCGATCAAACGCGGCAAAATCGTCGGGTAGCCGAGATGGAAAATTTTGCCCTGCGCCACGACCTCGAAATCAATATCTTCGGTGCTGAACGTGCTGTTATTAGCGGGACAGTGTAAAAATGTCCGATCCCCGTTTTTGGGCGACAGCACCACTGAATACGAGCCGGGTTGATTCGGCTTAACGTGCATGAACTCGGTCAGCGCTGGGTCACGATCTTTGAGAAAAGCGATGATGACACGCCCGATCAGGTCATCACCAACGGTTGCCAACAGCCGTACATTCGCGCCGAGGCGATGCAGTGCCAGCCCGGTATTGCTGACCGCGCCGCCCGTAGAGACGCTCATCGGCCCTGTTTCCAGCAGCCGTCCCGGCAGCGCCAGCATTTCGGGCGTGATTGCGCCCAGCGCGGGGATCAGGTCGAGGCAGATATGCCCCGTTACAATAATGTCAATTGGTTGAGTCATAAGTTTTTTGATTACTGTGTAAACGCCTTATTTTGAAAATTATTCTAATGCGGTTATCGGAAATACTTTTAATATCAGGACTTTCGCTTACCTCACCCCCCGGCACCCTCTCCAATACTTGGAGAGGGGGAGAAAAACGCATCTTGAAGTCCCCTCTCCATGCAATGGGGAGGGGATTTAGGGGTGGGGTAAATGCATGAGCGAAAGTCCTACTATTGAATATATCACCTATGCGGAGGATTTTAAAATGGCATCGCCATCAACTGCAATTGTTCTTTTTGAAGATAGAGAAGTTCGCCGCGTTTGGCATAACGACGAATGGTATTATTCTATAAATGATGTTATAGAGTCACTTATGAAGTCGGATAATCCCACTAGTTATTGGGGGAAAATGAAGCGCCGCGAACCCTCTTTGGCTGAACTTGGGCCAAAATGGCCCAAGTTGAAGTTAATGGGTAAAGATGGCAAATCTCGCTTCACTGAATGCGCCAACTTTGAACAACTTTTGCGTATTGTCCAGTCCATTCCGTCGCCAAAAGCTGAACCTTTTAAACAATGGTTAGCTCAATTAGGAAAAGAGCGCCTCGAAGAACTGGAAGACCCTGAACTGATTATTGAACGATTGCGCGAAACCTATCGCCGAAAAGGTCATGATGAAGAATGGATTGAACTACGCATCCAAAGTGTCGGTATTCGGCAAGAGCTTACCGATGAATGGAAAGAAAGAGATGTTGAGGAAGGGCGCGAGTTCGGTATTTTAACAGCGACTATTTCTAAAGGAACTTTTGGGATAACGCCAGGCCAACACAGTAAACTAAAAGGGTTAAAACGCCAGAATTTACGAGATCACATGAATAATCTCGAACTTGTCTTCACCAGCTTGGGAGAAGTTGTAACTACCGAAATTACTCGTGAGAATGATGCTCAAGGCTTTCAGGAATGCAATACAGCAGCAAAAGAAGGCGGAGAGTTTGCAGGTGAAACACGGCAAAGACTTGAAGCGAGAACTGGCAAGAAAGTCGTCACATCTGAAAACTTTTTGGATAACCCGATGAAAAAGACGAAAAAATTGCGCGACAAAAACGATTAATAAAGTAGCACCGTATTCGGTTTTGAGATTCGCCGTACCCACGAAAGATAATAGCTGCCGAGAGTAGGAACAGCGCTGACTTATGTGCCATGGTCAACAGAAAAGAGAGACGCGGTGCGCCATCATTGGCAGCCGAGATCCAAGTTGAGATTTTGTTCTCACGGATGTTGCGCCGTTCTAACAATTCTGGTGTTATAATGAGCAGATGTGAAAAAACGAAAGAATGTCCTATTTCGTTGTCAAGCCATCTACCGTGATGCTACAATATCGCTAAAGTTCGGATGGGAAGTTACGTCCACTTGAGAACAAGGTTAGTACATAGCCCGCAAGATTTACCCGCACTATGTTCGATCTGCGCTACCATTTGTGCGTCCAGCGCCCGATGTTACCAACCCGGAAAGATGTCCCATGCCACCTCGTGAAAGCCCTGAAACACGCTCCATGACACTGGTTGATATTCCACTGGTCAACCGCTTGGCGGAAAAAGGCGTTTTGCTGGATAGTGAGATGATCTTTACCCGCGATACGCAGGAGCCGAATGGGGGGCTGTTTTCCAGCATTTTGCTACCGCAGCGTGGGTATCATACCCTGCTGGCACGGGCGGATAAACAGCAGGTCGTTGGGCAGTTTCGGATGCGGACGGACCAGCCCACCGCGCAGATGGTCTACATTGCGCCGGGCTTGGAAGATGACGAAGACAATACGGCGTGGCTGCATGTGCTGGACGCAATCGTCCGTGAGGCAGGCAAACACAACGCGCATACCTTAACCGCAGAAGTCAGCGAAGACAGTACCCTCTTCGAGACGATGCGAAACGCGGGTTTTGCTGTCTATGCGCGGCAGCAGATTTGGCGATGGGAAGCGGGGGATGCACCGCTGCCCGATTCGCAGATCGAACTGACCGAGCAGACCGAAGCAGACATCCAAGGCATTCAATCGTTACTCACTAACACCGTGCCTAAATTGGTGCAGCAAATTGCCGCACCATCCGCAGAAATGGCGGGGCTGGTCTATCGTAAAAATGAACGTGTAGAGGCGCATATTGCGCTATCGGAGGGTAAACATGGTGTTTACATTATTCCAAATATCCATCCTGACAGTTCGCTAGAAGCGCCAGCCATTTTTATGGCTGTCTTGCACCGCCTTCCACGCACGAAGCCTGTCTATGTGTGTGTGCGGCGGCATCAGGATTGGTTAGCTGCCGCACTAGAACGGCTCGGTTTTGAGCCAGGAATGCGCCAAGCGGTGCTGGTGCGGCATATCACGGCGGGGGTTCGCCATGCGAACTTTGCGCCGATTTATAACGAACTGGGGGCGCAGCCCGTAAAGCAGCCCACCAAGCCTTTAAAGCATAATATTTTGGAACCCATGTGAGATAGGAGAACCGAACTTATTCTATGGAAAGACGTATCACAGACGACATTCACGAACTCAGACGAGTTTTACCTTCGCATCTGGACTCTGCTCTGGATGAGCTAGGCAACACCGAAAATCTATTAGAAATTGTCCTCGATCTAGGCCGCTTGCCGAGTGCCCGCTTTCTCGATGGCGAAATCACATTATCCGATAAAGAAGTTACCCGCGACGATATTGACACCATCGTAGGCAATATTGGCAACTTCGATGCCGATAACCGCGCCGGGATGGAACGCACACTGCATCGCATCTCTGGCATTCGCAATCGTCGCGGCGATGTCGTCGGCCTGACGTGCCGCGTCGGACGCGCCGTGTATGGGACGATTGAAATCATTGAGGATTTGATTCATTCCGGGCAAAGCATTTTGATGCTGGGGCCGCCCGGTGTCGGCAAGACGACCATGCTGCGTGAGGCAGCGCGTGTTTTGGCAGAAACCAAGCGCGTGATTATCGTGGATACCTCCAACGAAATCGCTGGCGATGGCGATGTGCCGCATCCCGCCATCGGCAAGGCGCGGCGGATGCAAGTGTCGCACCCGGAACGTCAGCATGAAGTGATGATTGAGGCGGTGGAAAACCACAACCCGGAAGTCATCGTCATTGACGAAATCGGGCGCGAACTCGAAGCGATGGCCGCCCGCACGATTGCCGAGCGTGGTGTACAGTTGGTCGGCACGGCGCACGGCAATGCGCTGGATAACTTGATGCTCAACCCGACGCTTTCTGATCTCATAGGCGGCATCGAATCCGTCACGCTTTCCGATGATGAAGCGCGTCGGCGTGGCACACAAAAAACCGTTTTGGAACGCCGTGCGCCGCCGACATTTGATGTGTTGATCGAAATTCAGACTCGTGACCGCTTGGCGATTCATGAGGATGTATCGGCAGCAGTCGATAGTGTGCTACGCGGACGTTCACTTCCGATAGAAATCCGCAGCCGCAACGATCAAGGCGAGATTCGTGTCGAAACGACCATACCGGATTATCCCAATAAGCTGACGGGTGAGCGCGATCAACGCCCCGGTAATAACGGCGGCGGACGCAACGGCAATGGTAACGGCGGCGAAAGTCGCGCTGGCAGCACTAACGGGAATGGCAATGCACGTCGCGCAGGCAAGATGAGCGGCGGCGAGGAATTTATCCCGCGCTCGGCAGATGGCGGCCCTTTACAGGCGCTTAAAGTGTATGCCTATGGCGTAGCACGTAACCGCTTGCAGCAGGCAGCGCGTCGGTTGCATGTGCCGCTCAACGTCGTAGAAGATATGGCGCAGTCTGATGCGATTGTGACGTTGAAGAATTATTACCGCCGCCGCCCCAAATTGATCGTGGACGCGGAACGGCGCGGGATGCCGATTTATGTACTGCGAGCGAATACCGTCAGCCAGATGGAAAACTTCCTGATCGACATCTTTAAGTTGGAGGTCAACCCCCTTGACCCTTTTGGGGAAGCCCTCCGGGAAACTGAGCAGGCGATTTTGCGAATCCGCGCCGGGGTAGAATTCATCGACCTCATGCCGCAGGATTCCACGCTGCGCCGCCGCCAGCATGAGCTTGCCCGCAAAGCTGATCTGGCTTCTCGGAGTTATGGCGACGAACCCACCCGACATGTGCGGATTTACCGTCAAGAACCCGCGTAAGAGCAAAATATAAAGAGGGACATCCATAAGGGTGTCCCTTTTTACAAACATTTTACAAATATCGACATCCTAATAAACCTGAGTTTCGGACAGTGTTTTCATTCTATCCCCACCCCCTATCCCCACCCCACTTCGTAGAGAGGGGACTTAAAGAACCATTGTGAACTGTTTTTCTCCCCTTCTCCATTGCATGGCGAAAGGGTCGGGGGATGAGGACATCATAAAAGTTAATCAAAGTGCGCTATCCAAAACTGAGGTTAATAACCACAATACCCCGACTCAATATCCACATTTTTGATTTTTCTGGTAATCTATGCCTGTTTTAAGTGGATTTGTACACCGCCGTTCGGCGGTTTTTTGAAATAAGATTGTGGATTATGCTGTCCGGTTTACCCCTATAAAAAATGAAAAGGTTCGCTATGGCTAAAAGAACATCAACGCAAAAGACGACTAAAGCACCTGGCCCCTTCGATGCGATTATGCAACGCTACGGACATCTGTTCACATTTGAACGGATCGTCATCGGGGGAACTATTATGCTTACGCTGCTCATCGTCGGCATCATTGGGTTAAATTCCTTCCAAAATCGGCAGGTCGATATTGATGACATTGTACGAATCGGCGGGTTACAGCGGGGGCATCAAGAAGGCGCAAGCTATACTGATGCCCAAGAATTACCCCCTTCTGGCGGTATTCATAACCCGACTTGGCAGAATTGCGGCGTTTACGATACGCCAATTGACAGTCAATATGCCGTCCATTCGTTGGAACATGGCGCGGTTTGGATCACTTATAACCCCGATTTGCCTGCCGACCAGATTGAGCGCTTGCAAGACCTCGTTAGCGGTGCCAGCCATCGCTTACTCAGCCCATATCCGGGGCAGGAAAGCCCGATTGTTGTAACGGCTTGGGGTTTACAGTTGTTGCTTGATGATGCGGAGGATGGTCGCTTGGGCCAATTTATCCGTAACTATGAACAAGGCCCTCAAACGCCCGAACTCGGCGCGGTTTGCAGTGGCGGCGTGGGTCAGCCTGTGCGCTAAACAGATCAGTTTTTAGATTTTCCCTTACAGGGAAGTCTATTTTGGTAGGGAGTGACCTATGTGTCACTCCCGGCGGACTAAAGACCAATAACTTATAAACTGCCTAACTTCTATGATAAAAATAAAAACCAGCATCAACTTGACACTGGTTTTTTTCTGCGGAGAGAGTGGGATTCGAACCCACGATGGTGTTACCCATACCCGCGTTCCAGGCGAGCGCACTAGGCCACTATGCGACCTCTCCAGTGAGCTTTTTAGGAATTTTTCCTACAAACATGTTGATTATAACAGTTGTGGAAAAATCTGACTACCGCGAAGTTGACGCAAACATGGTAATCGTACCAGATTTTTTATACGCCTCATTAAAGATCAAACCCAACCACAAAGGCACAAAGATTACAAAGTAGGACTTTCGCTCACGCATTTACCCCACCCCTAAATCCCCTCCCCATTGCATGGAGAGGGGACTTCAAGATGCGTTTTTCTCCCCCTCTCCAAGTATTGGAGAGGGGGCCGGGG
>DAOTTO010000629.1:0-5314 GCA_034437895.1 Anaerolineae bacterium
GCTTCACTAATCGGCAGCCAATCAAACACGCGCTGCCGGACTTCAGTGGTTAACGTAAGATTAAAGCAAAAATGTCCAGTCGCATCGGCCACAATCGTGGGACGCATAATCAACGCGCCATCTTCCTGCAACCCAAGCGCGAGATAGGCTTGACCTGTTCCGACCTGCCGCGTGGTTTGTAAACCTTGCACCGGACGCAGCCGCGCCAAAGTTCGCCCTAACTCAACAAAACGCGGACGCATCGCAATCTCTAACGGGCCATAACTGGCGGAAATCGACACATAACCCCCTTCGCGGCGCATCGATACACGCGGACGCATCCCGTTTTCTTCCTGTGCCGATAACGAAATAACGCCTGTTGCCACGTCGATATGTACTTGGTCGAGTGTTTGGAAATTCCGCATAGTTGTAAGCCTTAATTGACGCTGAACACTATAAAAATAGATGAGCAAAAGTATAACATAAAACTTCTTTCATCACCTTTTAAGGGACTTCTGCTATCATCTCCTCTTTTAACTAAAAAGGTCACTTATGACAGAAGTTTCTCCAACCTCAACCTCCACAAATGTACCCCACCATACCAACACCGGGACGATTATTCTCGCTGTCATGCTTATCCTTCCGCTGCTCGTATTGGGCGCATTTCTCATTTTGCGCGGGAGTAGTGATGAGGCAGAAGCATCCACTATACAGATGCCCGTCACCAGCGTAAATACTATTCCGGTTGATCCGCCCTTAGACCTTCTTGATTTCACCTTCACCGCAAATAACGGTGAAGCCCTCAGTTTAAGCGATTTACGCGGCAAGTATGTGCTGCTTTATTTTGGCTTTACACGCTGTCCCGATTTCTGCCCGACGACGTTGACCACCTATAAACGCATCAAAGCGGAGCTTGGGGCGGAAGCAGAAAACGTAGCTTTTATGTTTATCAGCGTGGATGGTGAACGGGACACGCCCAACTTGTTGGATGAGTATATCCGGCGTTACGACTCAACTTTTATCGCGCTCCAAGGTGATGAAACCGAACTTGCCCGCATGGGTGGGGATTACAATCTAGTCTATGAATTTGTACCGCTGGATAATGGGGATTACACCGTTGATCACACAGTTTTCAAATTTTTGATTGATCCTGAAGGCCGACTGATTCGCATTTATGACTTCAATGAAACTGCTGATGTGATTGCAGAAGATTTGCGCCAAATTATGGGTGGATGAGTTACAGCCGCTTCACGAATAGCACACGCGGCTGGCCTGCGCCGTCATAATTGGCTTTGACTGAAAGTCCATCTATGAGGGTGTCACCGGGTTCAACCTCGAAACCTAAGCGGGTGTGAAAAGCAATTGAGCCTTTATTCACGGGTGAGGTCACACAGCGCACCATATCGCAGCCCTGCGCCCGGACTGTTTCAAAGAACAGCTCGTAAAGCTGTGCGCCAATGCCGAATGAACGATATTCGGGATGCACACCAACAAAGTGGATATAGGCTTCTTTAGGACGTGTCTGAGAGTAAAAGCCGATCAGGAAACCGACCATCTGATCATTTTCTTCGACGACAAAACTTGTCTGTTGAAAATGGGCGAAGAACAAACGCGGCAGCAGATCCGCCATCTGCCGCCCACCCCACCAACTATCAACAACAGCGATAACGCTGTGATAATCGACCTCTCGCACATTACGCATATTCATCGGTAGCTACCTTCGAGGAATGCGGGGCAGGATTGAACACAACACTTCATAATTATTGGTTCCAATCCGGGCGGCGATTTCTTCCGCGGTGATATGCTCATTTCCCTGCCGTCCGAGCAAAACGACTTCATCGCCAACAGAAATATCCGGTATAGAATCGACATTAACGACGGTTTTCTCCATGCTCACGCGCCCAATAATGGGTACACGCCGCCCACGAATTAGCACTTGTCCCCAATGTTCCGGCGCACGGCGGAAGCCATCGCCATAGCCAACAGGCAGCACAGCAATGCGTTCTTCGCCGCGTGTTTCATAGGTTTTTCCGTAGCCAACAGGATGTTGCGGCGGCAGTGTTTTGACCTGTGCCACGACGGTTTTCCACGTCAGCGCAGGTTTAAACCCATCTGGAAGCCGCACCGTTTCTGACGGTTGCAGCCCATATATCGCCAGTCCAACCCGTACCATGTTGAAGTGAGATTCAGGATGCGCTAAGGTTGCGGCGCTGTTGGCGGCATGGCTGTATTTAAAGCGCCAACCTGTAGTCGCTTGCAAGGGACGAATAACGTCACGGAAAACCTTAAGCTGGTGTGCGGTATATTCGGGGTCATCATCGGCTGACGAAAAATGCGTAAAAATACCTTCGACTTCTAGGCTTTTTAGCGCGGTGATATGCCGGAAGAAGGCCACGGCGTTCACAGGCATCACACCCAATCGCCCCATGCCAGTATCAATTTTCAAGTGGACTTTCAGCCGTCCGCCGATTTCACGCGCAGCACGATCATAAGCCCGCGCCATATCCAAATCGTAGAGCGTCAGTGTGATATTTTGTTGGCTGGCCTGCCGCGCCAGGTAAACCGGCGTGTAATTCATCGCCAAAATCGGCGCTTCGATCCCAGCGTCACGCAGTTCCAGCGCCTCCGCTAAGGACGATACACCGAGATAGGTTGCGCCATTAAGAAGTGCCGTCTGGCTGGTGACGACTGCGCCATGCCCATAAGCATCAGCCTTGACAACGGCCATCAACGCCACATCACGCCCAATGAGGGCTTTAAGTGCGCGGACATTTGCAGCAAGCGCTGCTGTATCCACCTCAACCCATGTGGGGCGAGTCGGCTGAAAGAGAAAGTTTGCGTCCCAATCTTGCTGCTGACGTGGCAATCGTTGGCGATCATCCGCGTCTTTTAAAAGCGCCTGCGTTACCAATTCCATGCGCGAACTCGGCCCCCCTTTAATAAGGAGTGTATCGTCAGCAGTCATCCCATAATGCTGCTCTAAAGTCGTAATCGCGTCTTGCGTATTGTAAGTAATATGGACATGCTCGGCTTCCATCCCTTGATCGAGCGCCGCCCGTGCTGCGAGTGCCGCTTCTTTACCTTGCGTGATGAACACATCAGCTACTTGCGCCGCCCGCTGCCCAATCATGCGATGTCCCACCCGGCTCAGATCACCCAGATGTTCCATATCGCCCAAAACAAAAAAGGAACGGCCTTGACCATCTTTAACGGCTGCTAACCAGTCCAGAGCCGCCAATGCTGATTGCGGGGTCGCCGTTTGGGTATCGTCAATCAAGAGAGAATTATCACGCCCGACAAACGGACTCATCCGCCCCGCCAGCGGTTTAAGATTACGCAGTACACGCAGCCCTTCATCAATAGGAACACCATAATGCAAGCCTATCGTCAGTGCTGTCATGATCGTATAAAGCTGGTGCTTACCAAGCAGCGGTGTCCACCGCCCCACGTAACGATCACTCCCAATTTGCAAATCGAAACCGGTGCCTTCTGGCCCGACGACGATGTTAAAGGCCATCATATCCGCGCCATAACCCTCTAACCCGATGGTTCGCACCTGAGCGCGTGTTCGGTTTCCCATCGCACGGACGCGATCATCGTTATAGTTCAGTACGGCTAAACCAGCGGGTGAAAGATAATCGACCAAAATACTCTGCTCACTGGCAACCTGTTCGGGGGATTTAAACCGATCCGTATGAACAGTGCTGACTTGAGTCACCACGCCCACTTCGGGCTGAACTGATTGCACCATCGTCGCCATTTCGCCGGGTTGGGCGGTTGCCATCTTCAGGACGACAAAACGCTGTCCACCACCAAGTTTCGCCAAAGAAAGCGGAACGCCGAGCCGACCTTGCCCCTCAGCAATCTGAACATGCACCGGATGTCGCACTGCTAACACGGTTCCAATGGCTTCTACCGTCACGGATTTACCCGCAGAACCAGTTACCCCGATGACCTTCGCACCTGTCTTGCCGAGGATGTAATGTGTCCAAGCTAACAGCGCTTCGGTAGTATCGCGCACCAGTACAACAGACACGCCTTCGGTACTGCAATCAGGCGGACGCATACAAATAACACCGGATACGCCATTTTGGATGGCTTCCGCGATATACGCATGAGAATCTCCATGATCGGTTCGCAGCGCAAGAAAAAGCAAATCTGGAGCGGCTTTATCGGCTTCCAAACAAAAATCGGTAAATATCTGTGCGGCAGGTTCGCCGAATAGCTGACCATTAGAGGCTTCGAGTATGTCATAAAGGCTTATCATGGACGAAAGTATAACATCCTGAGGGATAGTCTGCTACAAAAATCGTGGTAAGTTAGCGATAATTGCAGCAAACTTAGCGTCTTCTGTGGGGTACCCCGTTTACACGAACAGCCTAACTATCCTCCCGATACATATCATCGGCATTCATTTACCATTACAATTTTAACTCTCACCTACAGTTAGAATTGTGCCAGAACAGCAGGAACTTGAACCTCGATAGCGTTTTTGATACTTTGTTCGCGCATTTCTGGCGTAATATCCATTAAATAGGCATTAATGAAATGGATATCCGTAATGCCACAAAAACCGAATATTCCTTTTAGATAGGGTTCGTGAAAATCAAGATAACTCATTGGAGGTTCGGCATAGTTGCTGCCAGAGGTTTTGACAACTACCATTTTGCCATTTGCTAATCCTACAGGGGTTCTATCTGGCAGATATTTAAAGAGATAAGTAGGTTGCACAATCGTATCAATATAGTATTTCAAAGCGTAGGGAATAGTGAAATTCCACATTGGCGCACTAATCAAATACATATCTGCACGCATAAAACCTGCAATCTGGCTTTCAACTTCAGACCATGTAGCCGTCATAGACGGTTTCATCTCGCCACCCTGCATAATTAGATATTTCGTCTCGATTTTATCGACTGCCATAGCCGGCACATCATGATGAAATAAATCTATCGTTGTTACTATCAAATCAGGGTATTTATCCGTCAGTCCCTCAATTAAGGCATTCGAAATTCGCAGCGTGTTTGAACTATTAGTGCGTGGTGTTGCCACTAAATGAAGTAATTCCACAATAATCCCCCTAAAAAATACAGATTACCAAAGGCTTAATCTCGTAAATAAACGTAATTTCCAATCAGCCAAGGTTTCAGCCTAACCTCTAGGAAACACAAACTATAACGAATCATAATCAATCATGCAATAATTTCTATAATTACAGTAATTATGCCAAAACTCATTTTGATATAATAAGATCCTCAAAAATGCGCTGACGATCACCCTAAATTCGCTCAAGACTTGCACAGCGATTTACAACATTCATGCTATAATAGCGCCG
>DAOTTO010000630.1:0-17654 GCA_034437895.1 Anaerolineae bacterium
ATAGCAAAATCCAGACAAATAACTTCAGATTTGCGCGATATTGAGCACTTTAAAATTGAACCTCTTTTAGAGATATTTAATGTTATTATACAAACACTTGACTTATGCACAACGCACAATAAAATAAGACTTATAGTTATGGATTTTGCATAAAAATTCATAAAACCTTATTTTATTTGGATGAAATTGTGCATTATACTGATAGCAAATATTTCGGTTATGTATGCGCCGGCACTTCCCGGCAAGGAGAATCCGCATAATGGCGGTAGCACTCAATATCCCAGTTTTTGAAAGAACTAATCCTTCCGCTTACGAAACAGCCATTTCTCAATATAATCGCGCAATCAGCTATTTGAATCTTGATGAGGGTTTGATCGAATTTATGCGCTATCCGCGCCGCGAATTCACAGTGAATTTTCCGGTGCGGCGCGATGACGGTAGCATGGAAATGTTTACCGGCTACCGAGTCCATCACAGCACCGTTCTCGGTCCCTCGAAAGGCGGTATACGCTACAGCTTGCACGTCGATATTGATGAAGTCCGGGCGCTGGCAATGTGGATGACATGGAAATGCGCCTTGATGAATCTGCCTTATGGCGGTGCAAAAGGTGGCGTAGTGGTTGATCCCCACACCCTCAGCATCGGTGAATTAGAACGCTTGACCCGCCGTTATGCCTCTGAATTAATCCCGTTGATTAGCCCACAATCTGACATTCCCGCGCCGGATATGGGGACGACCCCACAAATGATGGCATGGATTATGGATACCTACAGTATGACCGTCGGCTATTCCGTCCCAGCAGTCGTCACAGGCAAGCCCATCGGAATCGGCGGCAGCGAAGGCCGTACCGTCGCCACCGGACGCGGTGTCATTATCTGCATGATGGAAGCACTCAAACGCAGTGGCGTTAATGATGCTGCCAATACCCGTGTTATTGTACAAGGCTTCGGCAACGTCGGCTCCAACGCAGCAGATTACGCACAAGATATGGGCTTTAATGTGGTTGGGGTCAGCGATGTTAACGGCGGCATCTATAACGCTAACGGGTTGGACATTAATGCCGTCCGCCGATACATAGAGAGAACAGGCGGTTTAGCAGGTTATCCCAACGCGGAGCAAGTCAACAATAATGAACTACTTACCCTACCTTGCGATGTCCTCATTCCCGCCGCGATGGAAGGCCAACTGACTGCTTACAATGCCAATCAAGTCCAGGCCAGCCTCATCGTGGAAGGCGCAAACGGTCCCACCACCCCCGATGCAGATGATATTTTCGCTGATCGTGGCATTACCGTCGTACCCGATATTCTCGCAAACGCAGGTGGCGTAGTCGTGTCTTACTTCGAATGGGTTCAGGATTTGCAATCGTTCTTCTGGGATGAAGATGAGGTCTTTCGTCAATTACAGCGCATTATGGTGCGCGGATATGATTTCACCAGCACAACCGCCGAACAGCACGGCGTGACCCTACGGAATGCGGCGCAGCTTGCCGCCATCAAACGCGTCGCCGATGCCCTCAAGACACGCGGCTTCTACCCCTGATCTTCTCCCAAAACTTATACTTATTTTTGTCGGGGCGCACCTCATCGTGCGCCCTTTCCATTTCCATCCAATGGCATTATCCTTTTCGCAACCATCATCGCGCTTTTTGCGTTATCTTATTACGTTGTGTCAGATCGCCCGTATTTTCTTGATGTATAGACTAAATCACCCTAAAAACGCCATTTTGTGATTAATCGAGTTATTTCCCATGAATATTTTTGAACGAATTAGCGGCTGGCTCAAAGCCGAAGCCACTACCCCATTACGACCCGAATTAGAAGACTTACGTGCCGCCATTGAACACGCACGCCGTCTTAAGCGCCATGAAAATTACGCCGAGTCGCTTTTGGCTTTAGATCAAGCCGCACTACTTGCCCGTCGTGTGATCGATACAAGTGCTGGTGTAGCCATTGCGCTCCATCGCGCTGATGTATTGATTCGAGTCAAAGATTATGATGAGGCTGAATCGCTGCTTAATGAGCTAAAATTGAATGCCGAGGATGCCAATCAACGGAATCATCTCGCCTATATTTTTAGCACGTTAGGGATGTTGGCGCAGGCACAAGCCGATTGGTCAAGCGCCCGCGACTACTATGAACAAGCGCTTAAAGCTGCACAAGCAGCCTATTCACCAGGGGCCGAAGGTCGCGCTCAAGGGCATCTCGCAGACACTTATCTTCAAGAAAATAACGCGAGCTATGGCGTTTACTTACTGCGAGAAGCACTGCCCAAGCTCAACACAGGCGGCGATATCGAACTCAGCAGCTATTTCGTCGGGCGATTGGGGGAAGCTCTGATTGCAACCGGGCAGGAAATCGAAGGGCGCAATCTGATTGGTCGCGCGCTTAAGCTGGCGGAACACATGGAATACCGCATCTATGAACGCGAATGGCGAATCGTCTTGGCTGGACAAGCTATGGTGACACAGCAATACGACGAAGCACGTAAGTTATATGAGGCCGCGCTCAAGATCACCGATACGAGCCAGCCCACGCCGCAATCCGTCCTTTTACTCTGTCAGATGAGTAAATGTGCGCTGCGCCAATTCGAGTATGAAACCGCGCTGGATTATGCGCGTCGTGCCGTCGCCTTGTGTGAAAATCAGACCGAAGCCGACGACACTTACATCATGGCGCAAGGCACGCTTGGTATCGCGCTCCGTTCAATGGATAAAAACAGCGAAGCCCTTGCCCCGCTGGAAATCGCCGCCCAGCATTATAATCGCTTAAAAACCCTCGAAGCCGATCATAATCAGATCGACATCCTTCGTAATCTAGCGGCAGCCCAAGCCGAAACCGCCGATTCTGAAACGGCTTTTGCCACTTATCAAACAGCGCTCGAAATAGCACGGACGCAAGACTCGCGGTCAGAGATCGCCGGGACGCAACGCGACATCGGCATTCTACAAGCGCGGCGGAGTCAACCACAAGAAGCGATCAAAAGTTGGACGAGCGCCCTAGACATCTACGAGGGTGAGCGCCAATTCGGGAGGGTGGCTCGGCTGTACTGCGACATCGCTAATTTACGGAAGTCACTTGGTCAAAGCAAACGCGCCATGCAGGATTATGAACGGGCGCTCATGGCGCTTTCTTCGGTGGATGACCCCGAAACACGCGGCGTAGTGCTTTCTAACGCGGCAACGGCCTATGTCGATCAAGGCGACATCGAAACCGCCGAGTCGTTTTTCGTCGAGGCCATCAAACTGGCGCAAAAATCAGAAGATCGCCGCGCAGAAGCCACCCGACGCGGCAATTATGCTTGGTTCTTGCTTTCCACCGGACGTTCACAACGTGCTATCGCCGCCCTTGACTATGCGCGGCGGCAAAGCCAAGATTTAGGACTCGCGCTGCCGTATGCCGTCCAGACCGATAATTTGGGATTAGCCTACGATGAAGCCGGCAATTACGAAAACGGACTGACTTATCATCGACAAGCCTTGACGCTAATCGAACCGCTGCATAATCCGCATTGGGAGGCGGTCATCCGTGCCAATTTAGGCCATACGCTGATCTCGCTTAATCAAAGTGATGAAGCTGCGCCCTATTTTGAAGCCGCGCTAGAAATCGCCCGTCCCACCGAAGATGTCGAAGTCATCGCCCACGCTTTGAACGGACAAGCCCGCCTCGCGCTTCGAGAGGAAGATGTAAATATCGCCGGAACAGGCATTGCAGAAGCCGTCACTACTGCCCGACGTTCCGGCAGCCGCCGCCTAATCGCGGATGCGCTCGCCCTCCAAAGTGAATATCAGGCAAAAAACAGTCAATCCACCGAAGCCGCTGCTTCTTGGGACGAAGCCAAAAAACTCTATAGCATTTTAGGCTTGTCGCTGGCACAGCATACGCCAGATTGGTTGGAATTGGGAAGCTAAACGCACAGAAATATGGGCATAGCTATTCATATAACCGTCGGACACTGTCTGCTGCCCTTATTGTACTAATGCCTATATTGGATAAAACCCGTAAGCACTACTTTTTCCTTTGCTTACCCTTGCGTTCTCAGCACCTTTGCGTTTAATCTTCTTTATCTCTTTCTAACAGCTAACTGCTGAAAGCTGACTGCTGATGACTCAATTCTGGTTTATCTCTGCACCGCTCTACAGCCATACGGATTGGGGCGGGTTCATCAAGACCGCGCAGGAACTCCAATCACGCGGGCATGATGTCCTGTGGATCAGTGGCGCGGCGATTCAAGGCGCAGTCGAAGGAGCTGGAATTCAATTTCGTGCGATTCGTGAAACAGGCTGGTTATGGCCTCCGCCGCCCGTGCCAGATTTATCGACAATTCTGCCGCAAGAAGCGGTGATGCTCCGCTACAAACGGGCGCTCGATACCTGGTTGAGCGAGGATATTGTAGGGGATGCAGTGCAAGCACTAATCGACCTCGCCGCCGAAATCGGTAAACCGAATGTAATCTTGACGGATCCGTTTCTGAGTGCCTCAGCACTGGCAGCGGAAAAATTGGATGTGCCGCTGGTCGTGTGCGGCTGGCCTGCTCAAGGTGATCTGAACGAAACCTTCTTATTCCCGGTACAGCGCACTTTAGGCACCGATAGTCAGCAGCGGCTCGCCCGTTTATGTGAGCGTTTCGGCTTGCAGGGCGTGAACTTCTCACATGGCCCCACGCCATCGATCATCAGCCCTCATCTGCATATCTGTTATTTCACACGCGGTTGGTATATTGCGGATGAGATGACGCTATTGCCCCAAAATTTATTTGTTGGCGGCATCTCTACGCCTCCCAAAGATGCGCCTCCCGACTGGTTGACCGCAATCCCAGAAAGTGCGCCGATTGCGCTGATTACGCTCGGCAGCGTCTTCACAGGCGATCTCGGATTTTTTAGCTGGAGCGCCCAAGCTGCCGCCCGTGAAGGTTTTATTCCATTAGTCGTCATCGGCTGGAATCCCGTCGAACCAGACAAGAAAGCACAACTCGTCGCCGCGCTGCCGAAAACGACACGCTTGCTTAATTGGGTGCCGTTTGACCATGTGCTGCCGCGCACCAAGCTCATGATTCATCACGGCGGGATGGGGACAACCCATGCTGCTGTTTTACACGGCCTCCCACAAATTGCCGTACCACACGCTGCCGATCAACGGGTGCAGGCACGTCGTCTTTCGCAAGCGAGAGTTGGTCTCAATCTGACGGCACACGATGTCCGTCATGGGATGTTATGGGAAGGGGTAAAAGCACTGTCGAAAGATACTAAAGTCCAGCAAACCGCCTATGATCTCAGGGCAGAGATGGCTTCGCTTGGAGGCGTGGCACGAGCGGCGGACGCATTGGAAAAGATGAAAATTCCTAAATAATTTTCCAAAATTTTCCAACTCCGCTTGTGTCGCGTTTAACTGTCAAGTAAGATAAGGACTTTCCCCACCACTTATTGCTTTTATGTAACGTAATTCATTACGCGAAATAGTGACCTTTCATTATATTCTGGAATTTTGCTTTATCGGGGAGTTAGGCGCTTTGAATCATCGGCTTATTTCATTTCATACAGTATCCCATCAACGTTTTATCAGTATTCTTCTACTTGTGACTATAATTTCGTCATCTTTGTTCATGATGACTTATCAAGCGCAAGCCGCTACTACCGACCCAAATTGTACGCAGCAAATTGTTCTCCCCGGCACCAACACCCCCGGTTGGCTGCAAATGCCTTCGCTCGCACCTGCCTTTCATGTGGAAGGTGCAAATGCCGCCATCGACGGGAAATTCTACCTTTTTACGGGGTTTGATTCTAATGCGCTGACGGCGGGAAATCGCGTGGATGTTTATAATCCAGCCACAGATGTCTGGGAAACCGTCGCTAACCCGCGCAACCCCATGCCCTTCGCGGCCAGCCATATCCATGCGGTTTCGGATGGCCTATACGTTTGGATAGCAGGTGGTTTTTATGGCAACCATCCCAGCATAACGCCGTCGAATCAGGTTTGGCGTTATGATGTCTTCAATGATCTGTGGACGACAAGTCCACTTTGGAATATGCCAGAAGCGCGTGCCAGCGGCGCACTTGTCCGTAACGGACGCAGCTTGCACTTTATCGCAGGCTTAAGCGATACGGCTATCCCACGCAATACTGATCGCGCTGATCATTGGATTCTCAATTTGGATAATCCCGATGCAGGCTGGTCAGTGGGAGCAGTTCTGCCTATCAATCGCAATCATTTAAATGGCATGGCGATTGACGGCATTATATACGCCCTCGGCGGTCAGTTCCGGCATGATACTAATCCACTCGATATTAACGTCGCACACGCCTACAATCCCGCAACTGATACTTGGGCAGCGATTGCCCCTCTTGGCAGACCACGCTCACACTTTGAGCCAGGCACATTCGTACTTAATGATCGCATCATCATTGTGGGCGGGCGCGATAACAACACCTTAGCCATTCGCAATGTGAGCGAATACAATCCTCAAACTAACGCATGGACGGAGCTTACCCCACTGCCCGTCCCCCTTATTGCACCTGCGGCAAAAGCCTTTGGCAACTACATCGTCGTGACCGAAGGCGGCAGACGCTTTGATGATGCTCAAAATAATACGTGGATTGGGGAAGTGCTGACAGATTGCGTCGTTGTACCCCTCCTGCCTGCTGCGACCCCAATTCCTCAAGGGATTAATGGAACGGGTGCATCCAATCTAGCTACTGGCGATGTCAACATCAGCAAAAGCGGTGCGCTGCAATCCGGCGGCGCAGGTCTCCCCGGTGAAACGATCACTTGGACGATGAACATCACCAACACTAGCACGACCAATCAGAATATCACTATGACCGATGTCATACCTTCATCACTGGCTGTTGAATCTGTCCAAATCAGTCGGGGAACATCCACCGTATCGGGTCAGGTTGTAATGGTCATCGTTCCGTTTGTCACCCCAGGCGAAAATATCAGCGTTATCATCAACACGACCATTCGGGAACGCATCATCTCAGGCATCGTAACTAATACCGCCGCCCTTGATAGCGGACAGAGCGCGACGGCTGAAGTGCGTGTTGTCCCATCCGTGACCCAACTTCCCGCTACCGGTGAAAGCCCCTACAGCCGATCACTCTTCGGGGCGCTGTTGCTCGGCCTCGTTGCTGGATGTGGCTTCGGCGCACTTCTACTTTTTCCTCGAAAAGCGAGATAGTAGATAAACAGGGCGATTCGCTAGGGATCGCCCTAAATATTGCACTTATAAATTATGCTTGTTTCTTCCCCGAAATGAGGATGTAATTATGGTTAAAAGCCGCGTCGGGTGTTCCCGCATACTTCGGCTTCATCCATGCGGCGACTGCTTCTGGTGCTTGCGCCAGCATAATTTGCAGGCGCTCAATCACATCCGGTGAGCATCCCTGCCGTTCCGCCCAAACAACCATTTTCCCGCCGGATTTACTGACAATTTCCACCCGTTCCACACTTAATCCAGCATCCAAGTACATCCCGCGCCATTCATATTCCGCAAATGCGCGGTTGTGGCTGGGATCGCGCAGTTTTTCAAACGCATCAATATAGCGCCCAGCGGCCTCTTCTTCTGGATGAACGTGATCTTGAATCACCAGCAGACCACCGGTTTTTAAGATACGGGCGCACTCCTGCACAAAACGGAAACAGTCGGGGAAGTGATGCGGCGCGATACGGCACGTCACCAGATCAAACGTTGCATTAGCGAAAGCCATATTTTCGGCATCTGTCGCCATATACGTGACATTATCGGCTTGCGGCTGGATGAACTCCCGCGCCGCTTCCAGCATCAAGGGCGTTAAATCCCCCGCGACCATCCGCGCAACATACGGCGCGATCATTAAGGCCGTATGTCCGCCGCCCGTAGCGATGTCTAGGGCAAGCCATTCTGGCTGGGGTGCTGCCATTTCTAGCAGCAGATTCAGATCATCGCCGCTTGCATGAGATTTGCTGGTGACGTAGCCTTGCGCGAACTGCCCGAAACGCTGCTGTGAGAGTGCTTTAGTATCTTCTGTCGTCATGAGTCGTATCCTGTGTTATCGTCGGATAGATTTTTTCAGTATCCCACCAAACGAGAATAGTTTCAAAAGCCCATTTCAGACCATAATAAGGATAATAGATGGATAGCAAAACAAATGGCTTTTTCAACAGATCGACTCAAGACACGCGCCCTCGAACTAGGGTTTAACATGATCGGCATTATTCCCGCTGCTCCATCACCCATGCTGGAGGCGTATTTGCGTTGGATTGATGCCGAGATGCACGGCAAAATGGGTTATCTGGCGCGGCCTGACCGAATTGCTCGCCGCCGCGATTTAAATGTCATTTTACCCGGTGTGCAGTCGATGATCGTGGTCGGGCTGGATTATGGCGCGGTAATCCCACCGGAAATTCTGGAAAATCCTTCTCGCGGACGCATCGCCACTTATGCGTGGGGCTTGGATTATCACGACGTGATGACTCCGCGCCTCGACCAATTAGCAGCATGGCTGAAGGCCGAAGCAACCCTAGACTTTCAACATCGCGCTTATGTCGATACAGGCGCAATTTTGGAGCGCAGCCACGCCCAGCAAGCCGGATTGGGTTTCGTGGGCAAAAATACCATGCTCATCCACCCACGCCGGGGCAGCACTTTTTTCCTCGGCGAAATTTTGACTGATCTGGAGTTTGATGCTTACGATACGCCCCATCGCACGACGATGTGCGGAAGCTGCACCCGCTGCCTAACGGCCTGCCCCACCAATGCTTTCCCCCGCCCGTATGTGCTGGATTCGCGACGCTGCATCAGCTACTTAACGATTGAGTATAAGGATTGGATTGATCCGACGCTGCGCCCATTGATGGGCAACTGGATTTATGGCTGCGATGTGTGTCAGGATGTTTGCCCCTGGCAGCGCTTTAGCCATCCGACCCAAGAAATAGATTTCTTACTCGCAGATGTAGAACGCGCCGCGCCGCCATTAGTAGAGATTCTGATGCTGGATGAAGCAGCATTTCAAGCCCGATTCGCAGGTTCAGCGATCACGCGTATTGGACACAACCGCATCGTACGCAACGCCTGCATAGCCGCCGGAAACTGGGGAGATGAGATCATCATTCCGGCGCTTATTCAGTTATTAGACGCTAGTAGTCCGCTGGTGCGCGGTCATGCAGCCTGGGCATTGGGGCGCATTTTAACGACGCAAGCCCGTGCTGCCCTCCACAGAAGATTAGTCGAAGAAGATGACGCACAAGTTCAAGAGGAAATTAGGCAAGCTCTGACCCTTTAGTGTGGCGATCTATCAAAAATTGATGGGCTGCTTCCGGCGTACTCATCACATGAATATCAACAAGTAAATATGCGCTTTTGCTATGCCACATAAACGCTCCGTAGACGGCATAAATTGGCCCCGTCCGACCAATAATGATCGCGCCATCTAAATTCGCCGGACACCAAGCCGGCAGCAAGTCCGCATTTTGTGTATATTCATCCGAGCGCAGGAGACATTCCCGTAAATCAATGATAAGATCAACCCGATGCGGCAGTGAAGCAATGCCCTGCCACAATGTTTTTAAAGTCGTATAAAATTTCGACTGATCCCAATTCCCATTCAAACCGTAATACAAGATAGTCTTATCTTGGTCAATCCATCGGATGGTCGCGCCCATTGGCTCTTTCTCCTTACTGCAATTTAGTGCAATCCCACCTTAGAACAACACCGTCAGAGAGGGCGTGATGTTACGGTTGTTACAATTCTCTACCCGTTTTAATTACCGTTACCTACCTGTCCAACTTGGGATTATGGCAACTTTTGCTTGTATGCCGTTCTGGCTGCGGATGCCTTATGCTGCTTTTACGTATGATCCGCTTTATGGCATGGGCTTCCTGATAACCCTGCCCATCATCTGGACGATTTTGACTTGGCTGCTTGCCGGGATGCCCGGATTCGCGCATATTATGAACAATGTGGTGCGTTTCGTATTTACTGTCGCCATCATCGCCTTAGCCGCATGGATGTGGTTGTCAGTACGTTGGTCATTTATGACAGGCCATGACCAACCGAATGTCGCACAAAGTGCCGCCTTGCAATTTAGCATGATCGCGTTGTGGGTGGTTGCTGTCGCCAGCGCAGCCCCACCACCGCGCTTTATCGCTAGTATATTGGTGTTCAACGGAATCTGGAACAGTGCCATTGCAATCCTTCAAGTCGCCAATAAAGGGGCAATAGGCTTAAGTTTTCTTGGCGAATTCAAGATCGCCGTCGATGCTTCGAATGCCAACGTCCTCCTTTCAAATGGCGTACGTTGGCTGCGTCCATCAGGCTTGTTACCACATCCGAATACGCTGGCGGGAATTTTGCTGGTTGGTCTTCTGGCAACTACTGTATTCATCCTCTCAGAAAAAGGCCTTTTGCGCCGGATCGGGATCGCAGCGGCTGTTTTTATCCTATGGGGATTTTTACTGACGTTCTCGCGTGCGGGCATTTTGGGCTTTGCTGCGGGCGCATTCGCGTTACTGCCCTTTATCATCCCCTACTTGCGTATCAAAGCCGTGCGCCGGGCAATTTTCATCGCCATCACCGCATTAATCTTCACTAGCGGCCTCTTCTTCTCAAGTTATCGTCAGTTAATCCTGACACGAGCGGGCGTAGGAACAGAGTCGGTGGAACTCCGCTCAATCGCTGATCGGTTGATCTTTTCGTTATTCGCTTATCGTGCGGTGACTGAATCAAATCAGAATCTGTTTTTTGGGGTGGGCGCGGGCAACTTTCCTTGGCGCAGCAGTTATTATCTCGTCGAGACGGATTATGATTTGCGCGGCAACAACGTTCATCATGTATTTTTATCCGCATGGGTAGAGACAGGTTTGGTCGGTTATACTCTGTTTGTAATCGCTTTGTTTATGGGTTTCCAAGCAGGTTTACAAAGTGTAACCCCAAGAACACAAAAACATAGAGAGGCCAATGCGCTTGCTAAGGACGATCAAATCGCCCGTGCCGCATTTTTAGCAGGTGTAGTCGCGCTAGGGATTGTGGGGTTATTCGATCATTATCCTTGGACGATGATTCAATTTCAGGCATTATGGTGGGGATTGCTTGCTACAGCGTCTGTTCAAGTTATAGCCAGCAAACCCCCTTCAGAAATTAAGGAATAGTGACTATCGCCGAACCCGTCGTCAGCCATTCCAAAATAAGCTGCTCCCCCACTTTCATGTAAAGGCGCAGCTCACTTCAACGCGATATAAAACGATTGGATTTATTGTAGCAGAGTTCGCCCTTTACAGTTTTGGCGATGTGCTACAAGTCCAGATATAATTTAGCCTCAGTATTGGATAGCGTACTTTGATTAACTTTTATGATGTCCTCATCCCCCCACCCCTTCTCCATTGCATGGCGAAGGGGAGAAAAACAGTTCACAATGGTTCTTTAAGTCCCCTCCCCACTTCGTAGAGAGGGGATCTAGGGGTGGGGATAGAATGAAAACACTATCCGAAACTCAGGTTAATTTAGCCACCGTCTTCTTCGTCACCTTCCTCTTCGGGAGAAGACTCGGTATCAGGTTGGGATTCGCCCTCGCTGCTGCTTTCCCCTTCGCCCTCATCCTCAACAGGAACACCATTGATTCGGTAATCTTCCAGTGCGGCGGCGATTTCGTCTTCCGTCAGCGACGGCGGTACTTCGACCTCACGATCAAGTAATTCAACAGGAAGGCTCGCCATTTTGTCGTTATTATAGGGTTGAGGTGAGTTAGGCGGCCCATCAGCAATACCGTCTTCATCTGTCGGCACCGTAATCCACGCACCGGACGGGATATACTGTACAAAGCCATCTACTTCCGCAATACCCGATCCTTCAATCAAACTTAAGCCAATTTGATTTTCTGGCCGAGTGCGAATATAGGCGGTTGAACCGAGATTTAAATCAATCCCATTGACGTTGACCGTTATACGTCCTGCGCCTTCCGGCGTTTGGATCATAACGCCGCTTTCGGGTGCTTCCGCACACGCCGAGTCACTGATGCCGCTGCGGAAATAAAAGGCTTGCATTGGGCCAAAAACAGGTTCGCCCGGTTCGCCCACGACCAGCATAGCAAGATCGCCATCGGCTGCGACTTGCGCCGTCTCTAGCCAACCTGTGCCACCTTCCGGCAGACGCACCCGCAGCCATAAGCCGTCCGCCAACTGCCCATCCGCCACAACCGTCATGCCAGCATCAAGGACTGAAAGCAGCGCTCCATCTACAGCAGGCATTTCCACCACATTGACCGAACCGTTGGCGGTGAGCGTCACCGTCGGCAAATCTTGCGCCGCATTTTCGATCTCAACATCGCCAAACAGCACAAAGGTGACATTCTGACCAGGCATCGTATCCGGCAGGTTAGCCTGTACTTTCATAATCGCCACGCCCCAAGCATTATCCGCGACATTCATGCCGCTTAAGGCTAAGGATTGCAGCGATGCCACGTCTACGATATCCCCCGCCGACTGAAAAGCGAAATCACTGACATCCGGGCGCGGTGTCGCGCTGATCGAGACGTTGCCATAACACACTTGATTCCGTCCGGCGGATTCGCAGATCGCATCCGCCGCTTCTAAAGCGGTGTTGACCAAAGCCGGACAGCCGTTATCCTGTGCCGAAAGCGCCATTGGCACAATGCACAGCAGCAGCAGGGGCATAAACCATAATCTTCTGGAAATTCGCATCTGAGTGTCCTCCAACGTTACAAATTCGTTACATAACGATCTTTAAAGATCGAATGCCTAAAGGCAATAGCAAGAAGTCATTTATTTCAGGGTTTCGCTCAAAGAGCCAGCAGAGCGTTTTTATATTAGTAAACACAGCATATTATTTTTAATAAGATGGTATGGCGTAGGGCGCAGCATACTGCGCCCCTACAAAAACATATCTGACCTTACTTCTAGTGGACCGACGTAAGTAAATGGAAAAGATTTAACCACTGAGGACTCAGAGAACACAGAGATTTAAGTTCAAATTCTTGGTGTTCTTGGTGCCTTGGTGGTTCAAAAAATTCCAATTATTTATCGAGGATTACTTTCTGTGCTTTTAATTTTCTATTTTTCTTTGCGTCCTGCTTCACCTGCTTACTCAAGTCCTTGGCACGTTTGGCAAATTTGTCCGATGTACGCTGTTCGCCTATCGCCCGATATAAGCCCGCGATGTTGGTTAAAGCCGTCACTAAAGCAAGTTTATCCTCACCTGTTTCCAGAATTACCAGCGATTGCTCAAAAATCGTCAAGGCTTTGCGTTTTTCGCCCATCTCGGAATAGATACCTGCGATATTGCTTAAGGTCGTCGCCTCACCTTCTTTATCAGCAACTTCGAGGCGCATTGCTAAGGCTTGTTCGAGGATAGCTAACGCCCCCGCCCGATCCCCCATATATCCCTGCATTTTGCCGATATTGTTCAACATGGCAGCTTCGCCGCTTTTATCCTCGATTTCGCTGTAAAGCGTTTTGGCTTGTTGATACTGCAATAGAGCTTGATCTTTTTCATCCAGGGCAGAATAAGTTGCGCCGAGTGCGCTCAAAGCCAACCCTTGCCCGTTTTTATCGTTGCTCTGCTGGAATAAGGCCAGCGCCTCTCGATGGGTATCAAGTGCCTCTTTAAATTTGCCTGCTTTTTGCTGGCTTAATCCCAACTCATAAAGCTGATTTGCGTCCATTAGTCTGCCTTTCTTGAACCTAACTTAAGCGCTGCGTTTTCATCGCCTGTCTATAACTATACCCTAGCGCTCAAATCTCAGTCTTTTCCGGCAGTTCATACAATTCCAACAGTACGCCACCTGTGCTTTTCGGATGGACAAAAATGTATTTTGTACCGTCTGGGCGCACCTTCGGCGCATCATTTATCAATTCCGCGCCCTTTTCTTGCAGGCTTTCTACCGCTGTCGCAATCGACTCCACCTCAATGCAAATGTGATGGAGTCCTGCCCCTTTTTTCGCCAGATAGCGTCCCACTCCGCTCTCGTCTGTAATCGGCGCGATCAACTCGATTTCGCTTTCCCCAACTGGCAAAAATGCGATCTCGACCCCTTCTTCTTGGTTCGTTTCTCGATGGTGCAGCGGCAGCCCAAACATATCACGCCAAAATTCCAGCGCCGCATCCACATGCTCTACGACTATAGCAATATGGTTAACCTTAATCGGCATCATTGGTTTATATTCCATTCTAAGTAGAACCAAAATATCAGAGAACTAACGAAAGTTAGGGTTAAACGCGTCTATTTCGTCGGGTTGCCAGCCATGCCTTGCACAAGCTGGATCAATTCCATGCCACTCGGCAGTTCTTCGCGCCAGAGTAAATCGGGATCAAGCGCGAAACCGGGTAGTAGATGCGAAATCACACGTCCTTCCCCATCGAGCGCCCCGCGATGATAAAGGTCGCCCTCACCGCGCACATAAATGTCCACCAATTTGCGGAGTGGATCAAAACGCCAGTATTCCCTTACGCCGACGGCTTCATACTGCTGAAACTTCGCGCCATAATCGCGCTCTACGCTTTCTGGCGAGACAATTTCGATCACAATATCAGCAGCGCTATCGAGATAGGTTGTTTTAATCCGCTCACGATGGTCATTCAAAACGATCATCAAGTCTGGTTCGCGGGAAGGCCATTCATCGCCTGTGTACATAGCAACGCCTGCCAGCAGGACTTTTCCGACTTTCACAAATCCTAAGTAGAGATTTAAAACACTTAGCAAAAATCCGAGAACCTCGTTATGTAGAACATTGCTGCTCTTAAGCAGTTCCACTTGTCCCTTGTACCATTCTGCCCGAAACCCATCATATTGCTTGAGAAAATCATAGAAACTGATATAAGGCTGCTCTAGCACAACAGTTGTCTCATCTGGCTTGATTGCATTTTCTTGTACTGCTTCCATCTCACTCATTTCCTTATTTCGGCTTTACAGCGAATGCTGATAGCTGAAAGCGAACTACTTAAGCGTTATAATCAAATGTACAGTAAATTTCTATTTTTAGGAGACTTTATAAAAATGGTTATCGCAGATCAACACGATCAAGAATTATTGATTAGTATGACCCCCGAACACGAAGACTTAGTGCGTGTCGTCCGCAGCTTCGCACAAAAAGAGATCCTCCCTATCGCAGCGGAATTTGACGAAAGCGGCGAATTTCCGCTGGAGACTGTCCGCAAAATGGGCGCGATGGGCTTAATGGGCATCGAAGTCCCGGAAGATTATGGCGGTGCGGGGATGGATACACTGGCTTACGTGCTGACGATGATCGAAATCGCTAAAGCAGATGCCAGCCACAGCACGATTTTGAGCGTAAATAATTCACTTTATTGTCACGGTATTATGGCGTTTGGGACGGAAGAACAAAAACGCCAATTCGTCACCCCTGTCGCTACGGGAGAAAAAATCGGCGCTTACAGTTTAACAGAGCCGATGTCCGGCAGTGATGCGGCAACGATGGCAAGCCGCGCCGTCCTCAATGATGCTGGTACGCATTACATCATCAACGGGCGCAAAAGCTGGGTAACAAGCGGCCCCGTCGCGGATTTATTGGTGCTATTTACGATGACAGACCCCGAAAAAGGCAACAAAGGCGTGACAGCCTTCTTGATTAATGCTGACCAACCCGGCTTTATTCGCGGCAAGAAAGAACCCAAGCTCGGTATCCGTGCGAGCGCCACCAGCGAAATTGTGTATGAAGATTACGCCGTTCCGTTGGAAAATATGCTCGGAAAGCGCGGCGATGGCTTTAAAATTGCGATGACGGTCTTGGATGCAGGCCGAATCGGCATTGCGTCCCAAGCACTTGGCATCGCGGAAGCCGCTTACGAAGCCTCCATTGAGTATGCCAAAACACGCCAAGCCTTCGGCGGCCCCATCGGACAGTTTCAGATGATTCAGCAGAAGATCGCCGACATGAAAACCCGAATCGAAGCCGCCCGTTTGCTTATTTACAATGCGGTACAGGCCAAATCACGCAGCAAAATAACCGGACAGCGCTACACGATGGAAGCGAGCATGGCAAAACTTTTCGCCAGCGAAACCGCCATGTTCGTGACAGATGAGGCCGTACAGATTCACGGCGGCATGGGCTATAGCAAAGAAATGCCCGTTGAGCGTTATTATCGTGATGCCCGTATCACCCGCATTTACGAAGGCACCAGCGAAGTGCAGCGCATGGTTATTGCCCGTAACGAATTGGGGCTGCGTTAATGAAAGCAGCAGTTTTTACAGAACATGGCGATCTTGAAGGGCTAAAAGTGATTCATGATTTACCTGTGCCTGTTCCGGGCGCAGGTGAAGTCCGCCTGAAGATGCAAGCCGCTGCGCTCAATCGGCTCGATCTATGGGTGCGCGTTGGTTGGCCTGGTCTTAAGCTGGATTTACCCCATATTACGTGTGGGGATGGCGCGGGAATAGTCGAGAGCGTTGGCGCTGGTGTGACGACATTTGCGCCTGGTGATCGCGTGTGCATCGACCCGACTCTTGTTCCGGCGAATAGTCCAGCCCTGATGACAGGGTTAGAGAATCAGTCGCGCATTCATATTTTAGGGGAAGGTGCGCCCGGTGTGGCAGCAGAGTATGTTGTCCTCCCGGCGCGTAATCTGCTTAAGATGCCCGATCATATCTCGTTTGAACAGGCAGCAGCAGCAGGCTTGGTGTATGTAACGGCGTGGCATTCACTCATTACACGCGGTCAGCTTCGCCCCGGCGAGACGGTTTTGATCGTCGGCGCAGGCGGTGGGGTTAACAGTGCAAGCATCCAGATCGCTAAACTCACAGGCGCGAAAGTGTACGTCATCGGCAGCGATGCGGGTAAATGCGAAAAAGCTAAAGAATTAGGCGCGGATGTGACTATCAATCGTCAAGAAACCCCACAGTGGTCGAAGGCGATTTATCAACTGACCGAAAAACGTGGTGTCGATGTTGTGATTGATAATGTTGGGCAATCGACCTTTAACGACAGTATCCGCTGCTTACGTATTGGAGGGCGAATTTTAGTCGTCGGCAACACTAGCGGGCCATTTGTGGAGTTGGACTTGCGGCAGGTCTTCGCCCGTCAGATTAGCATCATCGGCAGCACGATGGGGCCGCATCAGGATTACGTCCGCGTGATGAATCTGGTGTTTGACGGGGCGCTGAAGCCTGTAATCGGCGCAGTCATGCCGATGGATGCGATTAAAGAAGCACAGCGTCAACTTGCAGATTTTGAAGTGTTCGGCAAAATCGTTCTGAAAATTGAATAAATGAGTTAACTTAACACAAAAGCACAACGTGGGCAGGAATTGGCAAAGAAAACAGTTTACACTGCTTTGTCTGTCTCAGTACGCTTTGCGCCTTTGCGGTTTGATAAGCCTATGGAACACTACGCCACTATTTTGCGCGATATTGTAGAGCGCATTGGCCTCCCGCCGCTGAAAGAGGTCGCGGCACGTCCCGGCGTGAATGCTGCCTACCGTATTACCCTGCATTACTTCGATTTCCGCGCCAGCGATTGTGTCGTGACGCTCAAAACTATGCGTCCTGCTGACACAATTTCCGAAGCCGTCTATGCGGGTCATTTTAATCATAAGCCGATTACGCGAACCGTTTCTGTAATTGACTATGAGAATTTTTCTCGTGTCATCCAGACCATCAATTTCGATAAACTGCCCGACCAACAAAATGTGCCAATGTACAGCGTTGAT
>DAOTTO010000631.1:0-4115 GCA_034437895.1 Anaerolineae bacterium
CGCTGTTCTGTCTTGCAAAGCCCTTTGGGTCAAAGAGACTGTCTAAAAAGTCCTTCGGAAAAAGTCCCTGATAGGCTGTCCACTTCTTGTTGAAAATGAAACGCGCACTGCGGCGCTCATCGATCTCGATTAACTCTACATAGAGGCGGATTAACTCCAACCACTGCGCCGCGACATCGGCGTAGTCCGAATCATTACGCCGCACCAGCGCATCAAAATGCTTTTCCGCTTCACCAAAAGCCAGCCGCTCGGCATAATCACAGGCGGCATCATAGAGGGCATGGTTACTACCATGTACACTTTTGCCGTCGGGATTCAGGGGACGCACGGCGTTAATATCGCGCGGCCAGTTGCGCTCAAACATTTCAATGGCTGTGTGGAAACTGTTGTAGAAATCCGTCCCGACATAAAACAAGAACTGAACATCACGCAACCATTCTGGGACTACATCCCAATATGCAATGTTATATTTTCCTGACTTTGGATCAAGAAAGAACTCGCCTTCCAGCACAACCGGAATAATCGGGCGATTACGCTTGTGGGCGTAATCCAGTTCAGCCTGACAGACGGCGCTTTGCAAGCTCTCGCGTGAAAGGTGAAACACAAAGACATCACAGTCGATGATGGCATCCACAATCGCATCCCACCAGTTAGGGCTGGCTGGCGGCAGGTTGAGTTTATCCTGCCATGTTTTGTAGTGTGCCGTGCCATCGTCATATTGTAGTAGTCCCAAGTCACGAGCGATTTTATCGACTTTGGCCGCATCGCTGCTACGATAGCTGATAAAGAGTTTTTTCATCTTTGGGATCATAATCTATCTTTACATTAGGTTTCTTGACATTTGTATTATGCCCCATTTCAAACGCTAAAAACAACCTGATTGCTCCGCGACCCTGAGAAAGCCCGTTACAACGAATACGGGCGGGTGATTCACCTCCGCCCGTGCAAAATGACCTTTCGCGCTTCGGATTATTTGCCGATCAAGCGCTGCGGCTAGGCATTTCAGGCACACAAGCTGAGCAGGTTGTGCGCGAGGTGAAGTCATCGCCAGATGGCAGTCTGACTGACCCAACCCGCGCAGCTTTAGTCGAGCAGGCGCGTTCTGAAGGCAATCGGTCTTATGACAATGCCCGTGAGGAAGTTGATCGACTGGAACACAGCGCTCAGATGCTGCCCAACGAAATTACTGCATTTGGCATGATGGCGGTGCCACAGGCGGCTGTTCAGCCGATTATCCAGCCGCAGATCGAAGTTGAACCAGAGATTACCGTCGAACCACAGGTCAGTGTCACCGTTGAAGCAGCGTCTAACAACGACGATGCCGCCTACACCGAAGCCATGCGGAAGCAGGCAGCGCTCGGTGGCAGCGGCTTGTTTACCGACGGTCACACATGATGGGAGGCGGTTCCTAATGGAAATCCTGCGTTATCACACGATTGAAGAACTGAAGCAGCTTTCCCTGAGTGAGCTTCATACCCTCTGGGAGCTTGTCCCGACAGACCGCCAACGATCCTACAAAACTAAGTGCTCTTAATAGTGGTTGGGAGATCATGGGTACCGTATTGCGCCAAGAGTACCCATGCACAAGTAACCGTTGCGTTGTACCTATGTTTATCGGATTGAACTTCATCGTGACGGGGAAATTATCGGTATGAATGTGATTGAAAATCCCTGCGTCACACGAATGCTCTGCCAATCACAGGTTGAAAAGACTTCGAATATATCCCCCGATTTTAGGGGTATAGAGGACAGGAGATTATGTTAACCTGATCATAACGTTGCGATTGAATAGCAAATGATTTTCGGTAGATGGGGCAAAACACAATCTTCTGATTTGGAAGAGGATGGGTTGCCCGGTTATTCCGCTGGTCAGGGACAGTAACGGGACTTCTCGACTTGCTGATATCGCTTTCAGAAATCGCTTTCAAATATCGAAATTACTGGTTCAAAACGAAAGAGGAAAAGATGAAAAATCACCTGCTATCCCGATGGTTACTCATTATGCTGTTGCTGCTGACCTTCAGCCTATCTGCCTGCGGAGGTGGCGATGAAGATAACGGTGACGAAGCCGAAGGGCGCTCCGGTGAGATGAACGATGAGGGCGAAGAAGCTGAAGCAGAAGACGCGAATGAAAGTGAAAGTGAAAATTAAACAGTATTGACGATCTCAAGAATCGGCTCACCCGCGTGATTTTGCTCATCCTCATCGTTAAGTTTTTCCAACTCGCGCTGGGACTTACCTATGCCAATCAGCAGGATACTTAGGGCAAGGAACAACAAATCCTGCGGATTGGTGCTGCGCTCTACCTAAGTAACCATGAGAAACCTTGAACAACCGAAATTGCGCTGGCACTAAAAGTGACTGGTGATGCAAAAGTGGGATTAGTGCCAGTGATCGATACCGGATCATGTAATCCACCCTATATATTCTTGTTCAGTCTGAATTGAATAGATAATCAGAGATGTGACTATGATAAGTCCAGGAACTCAACCCCTATTACGCCGTCTATTCTCGACTATGAACGATCATCTCATCCTGTTATTTTTATTGGGGATGATCGTATTGACGAGCGTGATTTTAGCATTCCTCAGCGCTATGCTGGAGGTCTCCAAGCCAACGGAATGGTGGTTGGGCTGGATGTTGGTCGAGTTTAGTCGTGTTGCCGTCGTGGTTATACTGCTTACTCGATTTTTCACCGTACATCTGCGGCAAGGGACACTTCAATATAAGTTGTTTCAACAGTTTTTTCTGCGCCGCCTGAAGTGGGCAGAAACCCCACGCGCCCGCCAGTGTGTGTTGGATCAGATGATGCTCCAAAACTTGCTTGAGCAGGCGGACTTGAGCGGGGCACAGCTTTCTGAAATCCATCTGGAAGGTGCGAATTTGAAGCAGATTCGTCTCTGGCGCGCTAATCTGTCCGGTGCCGACCTCGAAAGCGCCAACTTGCGCGGTGCCTGGCTGGGTGAGGCTAACTTCAGCTATGCGAAACTCACGAGTGCCGACTTGCGCGGCGCAGAATTAGAGAGCAGCAATCTCGAACGAGTCAATTTGGCAAATGCCAATTTGTGCGAAGCAAGTCTCAAACAGGCTGATTTACATAACGCCTCGCTTTATGATGCTGAATTCGAACGGGCTTGCCTTGACCATGCGGACTTAAGCGGAAGCAACTTGCTTTATGCTAACTTCCGGGGCGCATCCCTTCGGGAAACCCGATTTGATGAAGCAACGGTATTGCCGGATGGCACCTACTGGACACGCGATACCGATATGTCGCGCTTTACAGACCCCCAACATTCCGATTTTGTCGCCTATGCAGGTCCTGACGCAACGATCTTCAAAGAACGAAGCATGTCAGCACAGTGAAGGCTATAGTCCCGGTGGATGGTCTCTTTTTGTTATTTCTGTATATTAACGGAGGGAGGTAGATAAGCTCGGAATTCTTGCTTCCTCATATTCCGATAAAGGTTAAACAGGTGAAAAGCACTCTAAGGTATGTACGGCAGTATGTGGCAGAATTCGATATTGATCCTGATGGCGTAGGTCAGCTTGTTGCCGAGGGCAAACAGCATTACACCTTTCGTTATCAGAATGATAAAGTAATCAAGATTCCCAAGCAATCTGCTTATATGGCTGCTTATGGCAGGTTCACCTATCAAGACATCGCGGATGAATTGGCGATCTTAAACGAGTTTCTCGGGGATTTTACCGTAACTACTCAGGTTTTGCGTACCCAAGCCCATCATGGATACATCATTATGCAGGATTTCTTGCATGAATTTGAATTTGTCACCTGGACAAACTTTGCCTTAGTGGAACACGATTTTATCCGGGTTGTTGAAGTGAATCGAGCGATCATTCATGCCCATGGACTCAGCCTCGATTTACTTGGAAATAAGGGACTTCAACGCTCTTGTGCAGCCTCCATTTTCAGAAAAAGAGAACTTGCGCTCATGAATAATGTTCTTGTCATCAAAAGCGAGGGTACGTACACGGTCAGAATTGTGGATATTAATTTGATACAATTAGGACGGTGTAAAGATATAAGCCTGTTTCGCAGGTTGATGGATCAATGGTGCTTTAAATTATCCAGATACCTCTTGAAAGATAACTTCAAT
>DAOTTO010000632.1:0-6295 GCA_034437895.1 Anaerolineae bacterium
TGCTTGGGACATTCACATTCTTGACGCTCATCCCAGCAGTGGCAGCAGTTGGACGGTTGCTCGGTCTGGAGATGAGCGAAGCGCTCTATGTCGCCGCATTAGTCGTCATTGGATTGGTAAGTGCCGTCTACTGCTTCTTCGGAAAGCGGTTGAGAAAGGATTAGCCCATGTTCTACTGGTTGTTCACCGATGGACGAGCACTGCTCGGCGGCTGCCTTGCACCATTGCTGTGTCTGACACTGCTTGCCCCGATTCTAGTGAGCGCGATGATGGGGGCAGGCATTCAGCGCACCAGTAGTCCTCAACAGGCAATGGGCTGGAAACGTGGTGCAAAGTTATTCGCACACATCGTTGTCTTGCTGGGGGTATCCGCTAGCTATCTAGCGCTGTTAGGGGATATGGCGGTGCAGACGACACCCGGACGACAACCAACGAATGGCTTTATCCAGATGTTGGCAGGTACGCCACCGAACATCGACGCCACCCGGCTGTTCATGTTCGGCATGATGCTGGTCATGTTATGGTTTTTCGTGACCATCGGGCTGCACAGCGGCATCAAGAACGGCGGTTGGCTCCGCGAACGGGTGGATCGTCTCCGTAATCCGCAGGTCAAACGTGGGGCACTTGGTTCGTCGCATTTTTGCACTATGCGTGAGTATAAACGCTTTCGCCGCGAAGAGGCCGAAGGGTTGACGCTGCTCGGCGCATTCTGGGGGGAGCAGAAGCGGCGGCTGGACTTAGGGATGGGGCAGTTCTGTCTGGGCGGCGAAGATGTAGCGCGTGGTATTCTCACGCTTGGGGGTCCGGGTTCAGGTAAGACACAGGGTATTATCCTGCCTGCTATCGCTGACCGGATGCTGGCGGGACATTCGCTGGTCGTGGCTGATCCGCAGGGTGAAATCACCGGACATGTGTTGAAGTATGCTGCTGTCACTCGCCATCTGGTCGTCGTCCATGACCCCACCAGTGCGATTGGGCCGCGATACAATCTGGCAGAAGGGATTGACAATGTATCGGATGCCCGTGCGATTGCCGATGTACTTGTTCCATCCGCAGCTGGTGATAATCGCTTCTGGACAGACAGCGCGGCGGCGCTTCTGTCCGCCTGCCTGATCCGCTTCCCCAATCTCGGTGAAATCTACAACGCCATGAATGACCTGAAAGGATTGGCTGGAAAACTTGCCTCAAAGAAAGACGATGCGGCGCTACTGGCAAACAGCTTCATCGCGTCGGTGGGTTCGGATGGCAAAGTTGCCTCGAACGTGGTAGCGACACTGGCGACGGCATTGACGGGCTGGGCTTCTACCGACGTGCGTGCCAACACCAGCGCCTCGGACTTTGATGCTGAACTGGTCGTGGAGCAACCTACGGTTGTTGTATTGACCTGTCCGGGGCGTATGCGTGCTGTCTATGCGTCGTATCTCGGCGCGACGCTGCGTAAGCTGATGCTCGATCTGGATACCATCGGTGAACGCAATAAAGGACCACTACCGGTTCCGGTGGGTGTGATCCTCGATGAGTTCCCGACACTGGGCAAGCTGGACAGTCTGGTAGCCGATGTGAACCTCGTCCGTAAGCGCCGCATCTCGATCATGATTGGCGCGCAGACGAAGGGACAGTTTCACATGATTTACGGCAACGAGGGCACACAGGCATTGTTCACGGGTCTGGCGACCCAAGTGATTTACGGTGGCTGCGACGCGGACACGGCGGAGTTCTACAGTAAAGCCAGCGGGACGGCGACCACCGATGCCAACGCTGACGATCCCAACAGCCACCTGCGCCAACGTCCGCTGCTGACGGTGGATGAGGTCATCACCCCGCAGGTGGGCAACTGCACGATCTTTGCCCGCTACGTGGAACCGGGCTTTGCAACGCAAGTCGTCTTGAATGCGCGGCTGACGCGCTTCTACGAACGCGAAGACTGGAAGAAACGGTTGAGCGCCGCCAAAGAGGTGCCGCCGCTGCTGCTGGAACGCGGCATTTCACTGAATCTGAAGCCTGTCGAACCAGTCATAACGCCTACACCAGTTTCCAATGCATCCGAAACAATGTCTGCTGCACCAAAGCCTACACTGGAATTGGCTGCCTCCGCACTCATGGCGAAAGTAGCTGCTGAAACACAGAAGCAGGCGAGTGGCAAAGTTCAGGCGGTGAGTATGACGGATATGCGCGTGAAACGTGAGAAGTTACTGAACTCAGCAAAAGAGGTGAATCCATGACCCTGACGAAGAACAAAATGGTGCGTGAAATAGGGCGGCGGACACGGCTGAAGAACCGCGATGTTCAGGCAATGCTTGAGTCGTTGGTGGAAGTCTGGACGGAAGAACTCGTCACGGGCGGGCGAATTGAGTTAGAGCATTTCATGGTATTGGAGACGCAGACCATTGATCGGGGCGAGCAGCCTGGCGAATTGACGAATGGTGTGACAATTACCCCTGCACCGCGCCGCATCCGGCGGCTTGCCTTGCGCGCCAGCAAATATCTGAGGCAGCGCCTCAACACTTAGTTGGGATTGAATCACCGTATTTATCAGACAAATCTAAAGAGGAGCAACCAACGCGAGAAATCTGCAAGAACGCGCTTGATGTTCATTCAAAATCAGCATCCACTGACATAAATGCTCGCCCTCGGATTTGAAATCACAAATATAAGGATGAGCTAGTAGCGCTCACTTGCAATGTGTTGTCATGAATTGACGGGTTGCTTCAGCTTGTGGGCTACTTGGCGAAAGCTTCAAGAACTGTGAGAAATCTTCGCACGCTCCAGCAAAGTCGCTGTTAATGAATCGGGCTATACCCCGGTTGTTATACGCTTCACCATATTGCGGATTGAGACGAATTACTCTGGTATAGTCCGCAATAGCAAGTTCCAGTTGGCCTGTCTTGTAGCGGGCAATACCTCTATTGTAGTAAGCATTGACAAGCTGCGGATCGAACCGAATGGCTTCGGTCCAATCTGCGATGGCAGCGTTCAAGTCACCTTTTTCGCGGTAGGCATTCGCCCGATTATAATAACTATGCGCATCTTGGGGATCGAGGAGAATCGCTTCGTTGAAGTCCGCAATAGCCCCTTCTAGATCGCCTATTTCATACCGGATACTGCCCCGGTCGTTATAAACTCCGGCATCCTGGGGATCGAGGAGGATCGCTTCGTTGAAGTCTGCAATAGCCCCTTCTAGATCACCTTTCTTGCGGCGAGCAATAGCCCGATTATTAAAAGTGGTGATATCCTGCGGGTTGAGGCGAATGGCTTCGCTCCAATCTACAATAGCCGTCTCTAGGTCGCCGTTCTGAGCGCGTGCAAGACCCCGGTTGAAGTAGGATTCGGCATCTTGCGGGTTGAGGCGAATGGCTTCATTATAGTCAGAAATAGCCCCATCTCGGTCAACATTGGCATAAAGAGCTTTAGCCCTGTTGCGATAGGCTTCGGTAAGCTGCGGATTCAAGCGAATGGCTTCGGCACAATCAGTAATAGCTCCATCCACGTCACCATTTTGGTAATGGGCACCACCCCTGTTATTGTAAGCTGCTGCAAGTCGTGGATTGATCACAATAGCTTCAGTATAGTCAATGATGGCTCCATTCAGATCGCCCTTATGAGCGCGGGCATTGCCTCGACTAACGTAGGCTTCAGCAAATTGCGGGTTGAGTAGAATAGCTTCGTTGTAGTCAGCAATAGCCCCGTCCACATCTCCCTTTTCATCATGAGCATTGCCTCTATTGTTATAAGCTACAGCATACTGCGGATTTAGGCGAATAGCTTCGTTGTAGTCAGCAATAGCCCCGTCCACATCCCTCTTTTCGTCACGGGCATAAGCACGCTCAAAGTAGTCGTGGGCAGTCAACTGCTGCTCAGTAACAGGCGGTTGGGAGACTGCTTGGTCAATCTTTTCTTTAACCTTAGCAGCATCCGCTTCAGATATAGGAACAGAGGGCAAATCCACAGGCTTCAAAAAGCGATTGCGCAGTTTATCCATCGCCGCATCAAAATAATTATGTGGAACATCAATTGCGTTATACAGCTTGAGTTCTTCAGCCAGTTCCTGTCTGACAAAACTATCAATGTCTTTGAAACTAAAGTTGGGCGTATGTACCAAGATGATCTTGCGCTTTAAGTGGTGCGCTTCTTCAATTTCAGCTAAGAGCATATCATTCGGCTCTGGGCAGCGCTCCAAAGTTCCTGGTGTCAGTACCAACAGAAAATATGGGCGTGCAGCGATCTGACCCATGATGATCTTATCAAATTGTCCTTGGTTAATACTTTCCACATCTAGAAAAACATCAATCTTATTAGAATGTAAATCTTGGAATATGGCACGCGCCACGTATGCGCTAGCATCGCGTCGATAGCTGATAAAGACGCTATTACTATTAGTCATGCTGATCCATCCCTTTAACTGCTCATCTCGTCTTCAAGCTCCCCTAGTCGCTGATCAATTTCCTTGAGCAAATCGGGACGAAGCTCAAAAGTTGTATATTTCCTTCTAATGCCTTGAACGACATTGTGAACAAAAGAATGTACTTCTTTCTCTTCAGGGGGAAAGAGCCAATTGCGTTGTGTTCGCAGCTTTTCTTCGATTTCTTCAATAGTCTGCCGGACATTTTCAAAGCCAAGCCAATGCCACCCGTAGCCCGTCCGCTTGGAGGCAAGCACATACTCATTCAACGAAATCACAAAACCATGAGGATCCGCCATCGTCTCACTGAAGCCGATAAACGAAAGTGCGCGCTGTTGTTTAAGTCTGGCTATATTGGGAATTTTCCAAACAGAATGGGCACCGATTTCGTAAGTGTCAGGCTGCATTACAAGAAGTTGATAAATGCAGGGGATGTGATCTGGTATCTCCATATCGTGCGTCAATGCGAAACCTACGGCAACATTAAGATCGTAGGTCACATCGACCATGAAGGTCCAAGGTAGTATCTTGAATTGTTGAATTATAGTCTCTACATCAACGGGTTTAAGATGGACTTGCCACGTTATCCAAGCACTCTCAATAACCAAGTTAGACACATAACGTTTCAGTTCTTCAAATCCGGTATCAACGGCGGAGAATCTCCGAAAAGCGCTGGGGCGGAACGGATACTCATACGGAAATGGACAGCCGCGATATACAACAGAAAGATTATAGGTAACGTCGTCATATTCGAACTGATATATCAAGGCATCATGCCTGGAAGGAGGTATCAGTAGGCCAAACCTGTCGAAAAAAGCGAACAGCTTTCCAGACCGAAGGAAGTGAACTACATCAAAGACATCACGCAAACTAAGTTGAGTAGTCACCTCTTTTGGAGAATACACCGTTTTTCCGAAAGCCAGCGGCTGTAGATAGCGGGAACGAAAAATCCGCTGCTCAGGATCCCAGAAACCGGAGACACCTTCGGGAATTGGAGGCGGAACTACTGCTTTTTCATCTGTACCTGGTGTAGACCACTTGATCGCTTGTTCAAGCAATCCCGGCTTTCCTGTCTCCGCGATTACAACATAGACAAGTATCAAGTTACCCGCCGCGTCACAACAATAAGGGGCGTGTATTGGTAGATCAGTCCGTTGTTGCGATGTCAGCCCAAGAATCTTCTCTGAGAGAGTCTTTTCACCTGTTTCCTGCTCGCCAAAGTTATGAATATCCTGCATATGAGTGTCCATGCTCGCCAAATAAATCATGGGATAATCGAGAAAATATGCTAACGTCTATTCTAGCGCATTTCAGCTGCACGAATGCCTATCGCAAAATACCGGGCTGGCTTGCATGGGCGACCACGTATTAGGTCGTCCATGCAAATCATCACACAGATAGGTGTAGCTGATACAACTGCAAGCCCGACTTCTACCTACCAGACTTGAGGCAAGATCAAAAGTCGATGTCAGGCACTGCCACATCTTGCTGTGATTCGTCAGAGGGGATAGATTGGTGTACAGGGTCGTAGTACAAGCCCTCCGCAGAGATGCGGGCATCGCGTTCAGCATTGGGGTTGTAGGGATGCCAGTCCGCCGGGTCGCGGGTGAGCGTCAGTTCAGCGTTTTGGTAGGCTTTCAGGACATCGCCTTCGAGGGTCTTCCACTCGGCAGGCAGTCCTTCCAGTCGCGCCACCTCCACTGCCAGTTCGGGACCGTCCAGCAGCCCAGGGATAAGATAGCCGTTGAATTCTTTGCCGAACTTGTCCACCGCCTCCGGGGTCTCGAAATGCGCCATTTCCAGCATTTGGAACGGTTCATCCGCTGCCATCGTCGGACTGCCAACAGCATCCGGGTCGCGTTCCACACCGGGATAGACGACCATATGCAGGGCATG
>DAOTTO010000633.1:0-2937 GCA_034437895.1 Anaerolineae bacterium
AATAGCGGAAACGCTTCCCCTTCCGCACCTTTCCAATCATCGCACCAGCCAAACACCCGTTGAGCGCATCCCACTGCGCCATCTGGCCAGTTGCCGTACGATAGTGCCCGTTATTACGATCCAACCTCGGTCGGTTCATTTCGGCGGATGCGATAGCGCCTGGTTTCGCCAACCCACAGAATCGCAACCGCTATAGCTATGTCCTCAATAATCCACTGAAGTACACCGATCCAACGGGGCATTGTGCAAAAGGCGGCAGTGATGGTGATAATGTCGACGATTGTCGACAAGCGGAACAGAATCTCGGTCGTCGTGGTATTCGACTTACGAATCTTTGGGACTGGAATCTGAGTCATCTCCAGGATGCAATTGGGGCGGTTGATGATTTACTGCGCGTTGCAAAGTGGAGTTTTGATGATTTTAAAAATGCGACTGGTGGGATAACGTTTAATCGTGTTTCTTCTGATCATTCAGGGGATGGCTCTATCGCTTTTGCGAATGTTCTACTTGGGTTTAAGCGTATCGATTTCTATGGGGATGCCTTCAAAGAAAATATTGAAGGATTTAAGCGGCTAGTTGTTCATGAGATAGCGCATACCTGGGATGGGTGGGAGCAGGATCAGTCGAAGGCCATGGCACAGCAAACAGAGAGCCATTGGGATTGGCTCTCGTGGAAGTATACTGCACAAGGAGTACCTGCCTCATCATATGGAGCAACGCGTAATGAGAAGGAGGATTGGGCTGAGGCTGTTGCTGCTGACGTTTATCCTAAGTTCTACCGAGATCGAGGGTTCAGCCCAATGGACTCAGAACGGCAAAATTACGTCCACTCTCAATATCGACGATGGAGTACTATGATTTTGAATACGCCTGGAGCTCGCTAACGATGCTGAGGCTTCTCAAAATCATATTCATATGCTCAGCGTTTACCTTGGCTTCGTGTTCAAGCCAAGGTAAAACACCACAGGATATACCGCTCTCCCCAAATGCATATGATGTTGTGTACGGCCCTAAGACAACTATAACCGAAGGAATAAGAAGTAATATTACCTACAAAACCCCGGCAAAACCATTAGAAATCTACCTATTTTATAGAGATGCCCTCGCTGCTGATGGTTGGGAGGTGTTTGAATACCCGACAAATGGTAAATACTATGTTTTCCGAGGGCGACGATCCTGTGTTTTCGACTATGCAGAAATCATAGCGAATACTCAGGGTGCGTATACTCTCGTTGTCATTCATTTTGAGCAAGGAATGAGGTGTTTGTGAGATGGGAATGACCAGCAAGATCAAACCCGAGGGGGAAAAGGTTGCAAACTTGCGAGGCTGTTTTCAATACCAAATTGCTCCCTGATCGCGCTTCCCAACGCACCATTCCCCCCTGAGCATCGTATAGCGCGCCTTATGGTATGGTCGGCGATCACCTTGCTGCCAGAATGACCGCACAAACGACTCGTGCTATGGTAAAATAGCGCAGGTGTTGGTATGCGAGGTGCAGTCATGGCCACGATTACGATTGATATTCCTGACGAGCTTTCGGCGCAACTCGATTCCATCCGGGATCGCTTGCCGGAACTCCTGGCGTTGAGCCTCCAGCAACCAGCAGTTCCCGCGTCGATGTATCGGATGCTGGTTGATTTTCTGGCCAGCGCACCAACTGCCGATGCGCTGTTGGCATTTCGTCCCACACCTGCGATGCAGGCGCGCTTGCTGACGCTGCTTGACCGCAGCCGTGCAGGGACGCTGACCGCAGCGGAACAGCGCGAGCTTGATGAGTTTGAACAGATCGAGCATGTGGTCGTGCTGCTGAAAGCGGGCAGCCTTCCCTATCTGACCCACCCGGTATGACGGAGCGAACGGTTTCCGCTGCACTCCGACGCCAGGTGCTCGCACGCGCTGACCATCGCTGTGAATATTGCCGGTTGCCCGCCGCAGTCGCCTTCTTTCCCCACGAAGTCGATCATGTCGTGGCGGTGAAACATGGCGGATTGACCACCGAAGACAACCTTGCGTATGCGTGTTGGCGCTGCAATCGGCACAAAGGCACCGATCTGGGTTCTTTCGATCCACTGACCCAGCAGTTCAGCTTTTTATTTAACCCACGCCTCCAGCTATGGACGGCGCACTTCGATCGGCACAGCGTTGCAATCCACGGCAGCACACCCGAAGGCCGAACCACAGTCGCATTGCTCCACCTCAACAGCGAGGAGCGTCGTGCCGAGCGGCGGCGGCTGATCCCGAATCAACCAGACAGCTAACCAGAGTTTCGCACCTTTCCACAGGAGTGATCACCTCAGCACCATTTGAGCGCATCCTGATGCGCCATGTGGACAGTTGGTGCGTGATAGTGCCCGTTATTATGATCCTGGCTTGGGCCGGTTCATTTCGGCGGATAGCATAGCTCCTGGTTTCGCAAATCCACAGAATCGCAACCGCTATAGCTATGTCCTCAATAATCCACTGAAATACACTGATCCAACGGGGCATTGCGGGAAAAGCACCGATGTCGCGGCAGAAACCAAGGTATGTGAACAGGAAATCGCCAACCTTGAGCCCTATAACATCCATATTGGCGATCTCAAGGGTGGCCTCTGGTCGTCGAACCAGATTCGTGACGTAGCTACTGCCGCAGAACTCATGATGCAGGAACTTTTTAATGGGAAGCTTTCGACCTTCCTGGATAAGATCGGATATGTCACGCTGTATCAGTCTGCCGAGAAATCGACCAAAGCGTGGTTCTCGGGTGATGGCTCTGATAATGCGCCCGCTATCACAAGTATTGGTGGATGGGGCAGCTCGAATATTACCTTCTACCAAGATAGCTTCGCGTCTGGTGCTGATTTCTTCAAACGCACGGTTGTCCACGAGCTTGGTCACGCGTGGGATATTCGTTCGTGGGGCTTTGCCGCTCGTAACCTGCGTCTCGCAACTGGCTC
>DAOTTO010000634.1:0-7355 GCA_034437895.1 Anaerolineae bacterium
ACCCCCCGGCCCCCTCTCCAATACTTGGAGAGGGGGAGAAAAACGCATCTTGAAGTCCCCTCTCCATGCAATGGGGAGGGGATTTAGGGGTGGGGTAAATGCATGAGCGAAAGTCCTGAATTTGAATTGCACAACCCGTTTGGTAATGGTAGTATCATTTTGGCTGTAACCGAATGAGGAATGCCCTTGCTTAAGACGGAAATTTTCCATGATTGATAAACAAGCTATCGTCCAACATTTTGATCGGGTAGCGCCTTCGCGTCCGATGTGGTTTGCCAGAAACTACACCTATCATAATCAGATTATTCAAGCCTGTCGTCCTTTTCTTAACCCCCATTCACGCGTTTTAGAGTTAGGATGCAGCACTGGCGATTTGTTGGCTGCGCTCAAACCTGGTTATGGGGTCGGTGTGGATTTTAGCCCGGTCTCGATAGAGATTGCGAAGCAAAATCATCCTGATTTAGAGTGGATTTGTGCTGATGTGGAGCATTTGCCGCATGTCGCGCCGCTAGAAGAACCGTTTGATCTGATTATTATGGCTGATTTAATCGGCTATCTCGATGATATTCAGCAAACACTGGAAGACATCCATCACCTAATGCATGAGCGCACCCGTGTGGTGATTTCGCTGTGGAATTGGCTGTGGCAGCCGATGTTGGCGGTGGCGGAACGGCTTCATTTTAAAAATGTTGATTCTCATATCCGGCAAAGCTGGCTTTCACGCACCCCAATCCGAAACTTTCTCGATCTTTCCGGCTATGAAACAGTTAGTGTGCTGCCGGGTGTTTTGGTGCCTTATGCGATTCCGATTATTTCACCGCTGGTCAATACACTGTCCTATGCGCCTTTAGTCAACCGTCTGACCTTGCTTACGACGGTGGTTGCGCGTCCAGTGATGGATGCACCAGAGCCGCCGCCGACCAGTGTTACGGTTGTCATTCCGACTCGTAATGAAGTCGAAAATATTGAAGCGCTCGTCCAGCGCGTACCGGATATGGGGTCACATACCGAACTGCTTTTTGTGGATGGCAACTCCACTGACGGCACGATTGAAAAGATTCATGAGCAGATTGCTGCCCATCCTGAGCGAGATATTAAATTTATGTCGCAGGTGCCGCCCAAATCCCAAGAAGCTGATGCGCCGCCAGATATGATGCTTAAATTGGGCAAAGGGGATGCCGTCCGTAAAGGGTTTGCGGCTGCCAACGGCGATATTGTGATGATTTTGGACAGCGATATTTCTGTTCCGCCGGAAGAATTGACCCGCTTTTATCGAGCGTTGATGACGGGCAAGGCGCGGATGGTCAACGGGACACGTTTTACCTATGAGCAAGAAGAAGGCGCGATGCACCGAGTCAACTACTTGGGTAATGTCTTTTTCAGTACGACTTTTAGTTGGCTTTTGGGGCAGCGTATCACCGATACCTTATGCGGCACGAAAGCGCTGTATAAGCGGGATTATGAGGAAATTGCCGCGAATCGGGCTTACTTCGGGGATTTCGATCCGTTTGGGGATTTCGATTTGCTGTTCGGTGCTGCCCGTTTGAAATATCGTATTAAGGATGTTGCCGTCCATTATAAAGCGCGTACCTATGGGCAGAGCAAAGTACGGGTCGGGATTCATGGGCCGTTGTTGTTACAGATGGGTCTATTTGCCTTGTGGCAGTTAAAAATCAGGCCGCTTATCAGTCCCACCGCGCAACCGCATAGTGAGCGTGTGACAAATATCACAAGAAAATCCAACAAAAGTAGTTGGCTCTTGTTGATTTTATCGGTTATGTTAATATCGCTTTGGGTCGTTATAGCACGTTCCCGGAACAAATAGGAATAAGCGCCCATTTTCCGCTGAGTTTTATTGTAAGGCAAAATTTTGAGGTATTTATGACGGGTCGCAAAGCACTCGTACTGCCATCGCACAAGGCGATTACCCAAGCGATTGATGATGGTACCAACGAAGATTATCACTTGGTGCGTCTGTATTATAGTTGGTATGCTGGTTGGTTTTATCGTAATCGCCTTCAGATGGTCGCTAATTTATTGGGCGATACCCAATTTAAGCGTGTTTTGGAAGTTGGCGTAGGTTCGGGTATCTTCGTTGAGCATTTGCTCACACAATCCGAGCGCGTTGCTGGCATCGATATTCATGAAAGTTACACAGGTGTAGAGGCAATGCTGCGCCAAAGTGGGGTTGATTTAAGCCGAGTCGAATTAAAGCAGGGGAGTATTTTTGAAATCCCTTACCCTGATAACGAATTCGATGCGGTTGTGTGTATCAGCGTTCTGGAACATTTTGAAGACCCACGTCCCGCGCTGACGGAAATGCGCCGTGTCGTTAAACCGGGCGGGATTTTCGCGCTCGGCTTTCCAGCGCGTAATCAAGTGACCAATGCGCTTTTCGGTGCATTAGGCTATCGCTCCCACGACATTCATCCCGCCAGCCATACGACAATTTTGGCAGGCATCCGTGACACGCTTGATATTGAAACGGTCAGCAGTTTCCCGCCGGGACCCGTCAAGATGTATGTTGCATGTAAGGCCAAAAAACCAAAATGAGTAGTGTAACGAGTGCAAATATTCCGGGTCGGGATTTTGAATATCAAAAGGCCAATAAGCCGCAGCAGTGGCTTACACGCGATGAACTGATCGAACTCAGTAAAATCAAGCACCGTTCTGTGATTGGTCATGTCGCTTTGACGTGGGGATTAATCCTTATTGCGCTGCAAGCCGCGATTATGATCGACTTCCTGCCGTTTGATGTGTTTGCGTTCATTTTCATTGGCTGTATGCAGAATGGCTTAATCTCATGGACACACGAAGCCTCACATTACAGCCTGACGCGCAACAAAAAACTCAATGATCGTTTAGCTGATCTGTTCATCGCTGGCCCCGCCGGCGCGACTGTCGCCGGATATCGCCAGCATCACGTTTTGCATCATCGTTATTTGGGCGACCCAGAAAAAGAAATCGCGCTGGAAGTGTGGCTGTGCTTAAAGGGCGGCTATCTCTATTCTGCGATTTTCCGCTATATGATCGGCTTTTATGCCTTCCGTGTGATCTTTCGCTATTTCAACAGAACACAAGCGAATCCTACGCATAGTAAGGCGGATGGCGAACCATCGCGTTCCATCGAATCGCTGATCGGCTTTGGTGTCGCCAATGCCTTTTTATTTGGCTTATGCGCCTTGCAGGGGCAGTGGTATCTCTTTTTCTTGATGTGGGTAGGGCCGCTATTCACCATCGCGCTGTTGGTGAGCAATTTCCGCACGATTGTCGAACATCAGCCCAGCAGCGATGTGTGTGAAACAGGCAAAGTGCAACTGCCGAATATGACCCGCGTGATTAAATCAAACTGGCTGGAACGCACTTTAATTGCGCCAGTGGGCTTTTATCATCACCATGAACATCACATGTATCCGGGTGTGCCGTATCATCGCCTCCATGAAATGCGAGCGATTCTTCAACAGCGCGGCTATTTTGAGCGTCCCGAAATTGTCTGGGGTGAGGGCTATGTACGCACGATCTGGCGGCTAGCGCAGGAACCCGGTTATGGGATTCGGCTGCTGAATCCGCTGCATCAATTCCCGCATGATGAGGACGATCATCATGAAGCTGTTGTCGATTACGACTTTGAAGGCGATCTTAAGAATTGACCAAAAAGTCAAGGGAAAGGTCTTGCGGTATCTGTTATTGATGACGCTCAAACCCGACCGCTAAAGGCAAACTGCACCATGCTCAATAATAAACCTCCAATCACGGTTGCACCTGTCCTCTGTCCAAACTGTGGACAAGATCGTTATGCGGTTATGGCGAGTGGCCCAGATTATGATAATCACTGCTGCGGCGACCAAATTTTCCATTTGGTGCAGTGTGATAACTGCGGAATTCATTATCTGAACCCGCGCCCGACGGTGGATACACTCCCGATTATCTACTCGGCAGAGGAGTATTATTCCTTTAGCGTAGAAGAAGACCTGAGTTCCATCATCCTCAAGGCGCGAGAAACACGCGATAGACAGAAGATTACCCAAGCCATGAGTATCTTGGGCAAGTCTCCTGACCAGATCAAAGTGCTGGATATCGGCACAGGAGATGGGCAAATGCTGCGTACCTTTAAGGCGATGGGTGTGCCGCCGGAAAATCTGTATGGGATGGAACTCGATCAGGCCGTCGTCGATATACTCAACAAAAAGGGTTATCAAGGAATCTTAGGCCGTGTTGAAGACTCTGATTTACCGGATGCGAGTTTTGATGTCGTAGCGATGATTCAAGTTATCGAACATGTGGCGGATCCGAAAGATGTGATGCGGACACTGCATCGAATCCTTAAGCCGGGTGGCGTTTTTATCATCGAAACGCCGAATATGGATGCGTGGGATCGGCGCTTTTTTAGGCATAAGCTGTGGGGTGGTTATCACTTTCCACGTCATTGGACACTGTTTAACCGTAAAACAATCACGCGCATGTTAAATGAAGTCGGTTTCGATGTTGCCCATTATTCCACACCGGCAGCAGCCGTATTATGGGCATGGTCGGTCAACCATTTTCTGCAAGAGCGCAAGATGCCGCGTGGGGTGCTTAATTTTTTTAGCATGAATAACCCGCTGGCATTAGGAATTTTTTATCTGTTGGAGTTTATCCCCAGTCGGATGGGGTGGTCAGCCGGAATGCGCGTCATCGCTAAACGTAAGTGACAAATGCGTGTGTGGATAATGTGACATAAGGCACACGATAAAAACCATAGATGCGGATACAATATCCGCCGCATTAGGACATATCAGTTAAATATGGAGATTTATTGGAATGGCGATCGCTCAAATTGAGGAAATCAAGCTGCCAAAAGATCAACGCAGCGGCAAAACACAGTGGATTCATAAGCAGGAACTTGTCGAACTCAGCCAGCTACGGACTGACCGAATCATCCTTGATTTAGGGCGGACGTGGCTTTTTATTCTCATCACGCTGCAAGTTGCACTTTCCTTGCGGCTGCTTCCGGTTTATGTGCTGGCGTTTGTCCTGATTGCCTGCTTCCAGAATGCGCTGACGCTTTGGGCGCACGAAGCCTCCCATTACAGCCTTTCCCGTAAAAAAGACCTGAACGACAAATTAGGCGATTTTTTCGTGGCGGGGCCGCTTGGGATGACCATCGGGCAGTATCGCTGGCATCACGTCCCGCATCATTTGTATCTGAATGACCCGGAACGCGAGGTGAATCCGCTGGCGTGGATTTGTATTCGCGGGACGCATCTCTTTAAAGAATTATTCCAGGGCATGATGGGCAAATATGGCATTCAAGCCCTTTCACGCTATGGCTCTAGCGCTGACGACCCCAAATATGATAACCGCCCCGGACGCACTCGCGCCTCATTGATTAGCTTTGTGATTAGCAACGGCGCATTGTTCGCGTTTTGTGCTTTACAAGGGCAGTGGTGGGCTTACTTTGCGCTATGGATTGGTCCCATTTTTACGCTGACTCTGATAATCGGTAACTTCCGCACGTTGGTGGAGCATCAGGCCAGCAGCGATGTTTGCGATGTCGGTTTGGTCAAGCTGCCGCCGATTACGCGCGTTATCAAGTCGAACCCGATTGAGCGTTTTTTGATTGCTCCAGTTGGGTTGTATTTTCATCATGAGCATCACATGTTTCCGGCTGTGCCTTATCATCGTCTGCGTGATGTGCGGAAGCTGTTGGAGGAACGAGGTTATTTTTCCAGCAATGAAATCGTTTATGGCGATGGCTACATTCGGACGCTATGGCGGATTGCTATGCAGCCCGGCTATGGCATCCGTTTATTGAACCCATTCTTAATTGTTGAAGAAGATCACGACGATCACCCGGAAGTGATTAGCAATGAAGTTGGATAATGGTCTAGCAGCCGTAAAATCGACAGTACAAATGATTGATGTCGAACACGTCACCTGCCCCGGTTGCGGTGGTGATGATTATGTCATTGTCGCCAACGGCCCGGATTACGAAAATAACTGCTGCGGCGATCAACAATTTAGTGTCGCACATTGCAAGGTTTGCGGGTTGCATTATCTTAATCCGCGTCCCACTACAGCGATGCTACCGATTATTTACCCGGAAGATGGCTACATCTGCTATAACTTTTCCGAGAAAAGCAGTTCTTTTGTCGCTCGTGCGCGGCAGCGGCGGGCATTTAGTAAGGTGAAGCCGGTGCTGAAGTATGTTCAACCTGCGATGAAAGATTTGCGGGTGATGGACATCGGCGCAGGCGACGGCACACTCCTGCGTTTGTTCCAAGCAGGTGGCGTGCCAGCAACGAATTTGACCGGAATTGATATTGACGAAAAAGCTGTGGCCGGGCTGCGTACCCAGGGCTTTAACGGCGCAGTTGCTCGTGCTGAAGAAATGAATTTTCCGCCGAACAGCTTTGACCTGATTACGATTTCGCATGTGATCGAGCATGTTGCTGATCCCCGTTTGGTGATGCAGCAGGCGTTTAAAGCCCTTGCACCGGGTGGGGTGATTTGGTTGGAAACCCCCAACATCGCGGGCTGGGATTGGGCTTTGTTCAAAAAAGGGACATGGGGGGGGTATCACTTCCCACGCCATTGGACATTATTCACGCCCAAAACGATTAGCCGCATGTTGGGAGAAGTCGGCTTTGAAGTGGTCGAAGTGCAGACGCTTTCCGCCACGTTTGTCTGGGTATGGTCGATCAATCATATCCTGCAAAAATGGGGCGCGAAAAAATTGGCGCATTTCTTCCGATTGGATAATTTTGTGCCGCTGGGTTTTTTCTGGGCTTTCGATATTTTGCCAAGCATGATGGGGTATTCGAGCAACATGCGGGCTGTGGCTCGGCGAAAAAGCTAATCCGCAAGTTACAAGATGATGTTACGCATTTCAGTTTTCGTTAGGGGCGATTCGCCAAGTTGCCCCTACAAAAGACCATAACCTGCGTAAGATGAACTACAAGGCAGTATGCGATAAGTTACACGAATTTGAAGTGATTTAAGAGGACACTAACCACGATGACCGAGATCATCCGCGAGACAGAAAACTGGAATAACTTGTCTTCCTACGAACAAGAAGACCCAGCGCAAAAAATTGCCAAAAAATGGCTGACAAAAGAAGACTTGGTGGAATTGAGCCGGATTAAGCCTTGGCGCTGGATTGTGGAGCTGGCGATTACATGGACGCTCATTATTGCTGCGCTCCAATTTACCGTCATGTCCCGTTCACCCATTGCCTATATCGCCGCCTTCTTTTTTATCGGCTGTTTACAAAACGCGCTGATTCAGTGGCGGCATGAAGCCTCTCATTTTAGCCTGACGCGCAACAAAAAACTCAACGACCTGCTTGGAGATGTGTTCATCGCGGGGCCAGTCGG
>DAOTTO010000635.1:0-18295 GCA_034437895.1 Anaerolineae bacterium
GCCAACAAATGCTAAGGATCGTTTATGCCGCGACATCGTACTAAAAGTAAATCGCCTGTCGCGCCACAGCCTGGTTGGGCGGTTTACCTGCGAACGAGCAGTGATGAAAATCAGAAACCCGAATTATCGCGGTCACGACAGCGGTTTGTCATCGAGAAAAACGTGTTGGAACGTTCTGAGATGGTCATCTTCCATGAATATGTGGATGTCCTGAGTGGCAAAACGCCCGAAAGGGCCGCCTATCAGCGCCTGTTAGGCGATGCCCGTCTGGGTAAGTTCTCGCATGTGGTGGTCGAGCGGGCAGATCGCTTTGGACGCAATGATACCGAGGCATTGCGTGCGATTGATGAGCTCGATGACTTTGGCGTAACGGTTGTTTTTGCCAATCAGCCTGATCTCGATCCGATGGATCCCGATGACCGAGTGATTGTGGCGCTCTCCTTTACGTTAGCTCGTCGGGAATCGGCTCTTTTGGGTATACGTGTCAAAGGCGGAATACTGGCAAAGCTCCAACAAGGGGGTTTTGCTAATGGTGCGCCGGATGGCTACATCAATGTAGAAGCCCGCACCACTCAGGATGTGAAGAAACTACAGGGGCGAGTTGCACATTGGATTGAACTTGACCCGGAACGCGCACCCATTTGGCGAACCGCATGGGATTTACTGCTGGAAGATCGCCTGACTCTTAACGAAATTGCAGAGACACTTCACACGAAAGGCTATCGTCACCGCACAGGTCGTCCTTTTGTAGAAGTATCCGCGAATGGCAAGCGTAAACACAACATCAGTACACTTTCCAATACATTTCATAACTGGACGTATGCAGGTTGGGTTGTGAGTTTGAAGAACAACATCGCTCCTAAAACCATACGTGGAAATTGGGAACCACTGGTTGCAACAGAAGAATTTGAGCGTGGATTAGAAATCCTTGCACGGCGCAGCCAAAATCGTGATGTGCGTCGCAGGCAAGACTATCTGCTCAAAGGTATGATTTTTTACAGCAAAAGCGAGGGCAGCAGCTTCGTTCGACTGACAGGATCGACCTCCAACGCAGGACGCACCAATGGGGGTACGCCTTATTATCGCATGGCAAATGCCGGAGGTGTCAGCTTTCTGTGCCGTGATGTGGATGAACAGATTCCGCTCGAACTCATGCGAATTCAGGTTGATCCCGAATTGATTCCACTGATTCGGGTAAGCTATACGCATGAGCTTGCCCAGAAACTGGGACACCTGAAACCTGATGAAAAGCTGCGGCTTGAAGCTGCATTGAAAGCCGTTGATGAAGAAGAAGCGCGGATGGCGAGATTATTTGCTTCGGGGAAAACCACAGATGCTGTCTGGGACAATCTATGGGCAGAGTGGCAGGATCGGCGAAGCAAACTGCGCCAGAGTCTCGAAACGGTTCAACAAGAACAGGAATTTCATGTCAACAATTTGGATACGGCGCTCGGAATTATCGCAAATATTGAAGTGCTGTATAATAGTCTGGAACGCAGCGATCAAAAAGAACTCCTGCGTCAGGTCGTTGAACGAGTTATCGTGAACGCTGAAGGAATTGTAAGGTTGGAGTTGCGGACTCCATTCGCATATCTCAAAGATTTAACCGACGAGATACGCAGTGTGAACCACCGCGAAGGTATCAGACCACAAATGAGGATCGGCGGAGACATCTCCGCCGATCCTCATCCAGAATGTTCGCATTGGATCCAAGTTAGCTGGGGGACCTGGATTCGAACCAAGATTAATGACTTCAGAGGCCACTGTTCTGCCGTTGAACTATCCCCCAATAGGATAGTTCGTATTTTACCTGAGCATTTAAGCGATTGTCAAGGTAAGTTCAGGTCTCTTGCTAGACTTGCAATCGCAAGATCGAGACGCTTAAGTGTTTCGGCTTTGCCGATAATTTCCATCGTTTCAAAGGTGGGTGTAGAAATCATTTGTCCGGTCACAGCGACGCGCAGCAGCCCAAAGAGTTGACTATTGCTCAAGCCTATTTTTTGAGCGTGTTCAGTAAAAAGTGCCAGCATAGTCGCGCTAGTGAAGTCGTCGATTTTACCCAATGACTCGCGAGAAGACTGCAAGGCGGCTTGTGTTGCGCCGGCATCCATCTTCTTCTGGATAATTTCTTTCGGTTGAGCGGGGATGAAGTCCTCCCGGAAGAAAAAGCCCGCCATCTGAATGACATCATTCAACGTCTTGATGCGAGTTTGCACTAACGGGGTCACTTTCAACAAAGTATCTACATTGACTTCATAACCCGCGTTTTCCAGCACCGGACGCAACCGTTTTGCCAGTTCAGTTATATCCAATTTTTCGCGGATATATACACCGTTAAGCCATTCTAGCTTTTCCGGCGGAAACGCGCTGTTGGCAGGGTTAATGCGGCTAAAATCGGAAAAACGTTCAATTGCTTCTGGCATCGAAAAGACTTCACGGTCATCCCCAAAGCTCCAGCCTGTGTTGACGAGGGAGTTATCCAACGCTTCTGGCAAATAACCATTCGTGATGTACTCATGCACCATCACTGGAATGGTATTCCCAAATTTATCTTTGGGCGGATTGCGCTTGCTCATTTTTCCCTTGCCATTGGGATTCAACATGACGGGCAGATGAGCGTAATTGGGGATTTCCCAGCCAAAACACTTCCATAAATGGATGTGAAGCGGTGCGGAAGGCAGCCACTCAACAGCTCGCATCACATGTGAAATTTCCATCAGGTGATCGTCGATAATTACGGCAAGATGATAAGTGGGGAAGCCATCGGACTTCAGCAGCACCGTATCTTGCTGCATCGTGTTTTCAAATATGACTTCACCCCGCACGAGATCATTGACGATGGTTTGGCCTTCCAGCGGAAATTTACAGCGCACGACATAAGGTAAGCCTTGTGCTTCTCGTTCTGCACGTTCATCCGGCGTTAAATAGCGGCAGTGACGGTCATAACCCGGTGCTTCTTTACGCGCTTGTTTCTCTTTATTGACTTGTTCTAGCCGTTCCGAGGTGCAGGTGCATTTATAGGCAAAATCATGTTCGACCAGCCACTGCGCCCAGTGTTGATAATGCGCCAAGCGTTCTGATTGGACATACGGCCCATAACTGCCGCCGACTTCTGGCCCTTCGTCCCATGTGACCCCCGCCCAACGCAGCGCCTCTGTTAATGTTTGCAGCGCGGTTGGATCGAAACGTTTTTGATCGGTATCTTCAATACGTAGAATAAATTGACCGCCATGATGACGGGCATAAAGCCAGTTAAAGAGTGCAGTCCGCAAGCCGCCGATATGAAGCGATCCGGTGGGGCTGGGTGCGAAGCGCGTTCTTACTGGACGGTTTGCCCAACCGTCAGCGGTCTTATTTGTAAGGGTAACGGGTGTTGCGTCGGTCACAAAATTCTCCTTAAATGAATTTAGTTCTTAGGGATTAAAAACGCCGCCGCCGGACGATGACACTCTCCGCTAGACCAATACCGATAAGCGTTGAAAGTAGCGCCGTGCCGCCTGAACTGACGAAAGGAAGCGTTAACCCTGTTACAGGCAGTAGTTCGAGGTTCATCCCAATCGACACAAAAGTTTGGAAGAAGATAATCGTGGCTACGCCATAACAGATCATACTGCCAAGCGGGTCAACGGCGAGACGTGCGCCGCGTAACACACGCATGATGACGATAGTGATTAAGATGATGACACTCACAGCACCGACAAAACCAAATTCTTCCGAAATCACCGCGAAAATAAAATCAGTATGCCGCACACGCAAAAAGCGCAGTTGATTCTGTGACCCGTTGGCATAGCCTTTACCTACTAATCCGCCGGAGCCAATACTAATCGACGCTTGGCGGATATTAAAGTAATTATCGGGGTCGGCATCTTTGGCGACGAAAGTGACTAAGCGTTGGCGTTGATAAGGCTGCATCTGTGACCAAACCACTGGCGCGGTAAGGACAATCACGAGCAAAAACAGCCCAATATGCTTAAAGGTTAAGCCAGCAGACCAGATCATCGTGAGCCAGATCACTATAAATACGATGGTCGTCCCTAAATCCGGCTGGACAAAAATAAGCGAAGTCGGAATAGCAATATGGATGAGTGAGCCAATCACCGTTGAGAGTTTGTGCATTTTCTGAAAACGCTGTGATAGATGATGTGCCAACGTAATGATAATGATGATTTTGGCAATTTCGGCAGGTTGGATACGGATGCCGAGGTTGAGCCAGCTTCGCGCACCACCATCGCCTTCAACGCCGAAGAAAAAGACCATCATCAACAAAACCAACATGACGATATAGAGCCAGAAGTGCAGGCTACCGAGCAAGCGATAATCTATCGTCGCTAACCCAAACACCAGCATCAAACCGATGATTCCATATCGGATTTGATCAGGAACGCGAGCAATCAAATCAGGATCGACAGCCCCCATTGTTGAACTGCGAATCATAAGTATCCCGAAGATAATCAGGATTGTGCAGGCTACTAAAAGCACATAATCAAATTGCCGCCAAAAATTCAAAGACCGCATAATATCTGCTCAATGATAAATAACACCTTTGGATTATAGTTCACTATGCCGAGGCGTTAAAGAGAAAATCTCTTCAGGACGAGAATAGGAGGTCTTCACGATTAGTGTGAAGAACATTACATAGGAAAAGCAACGTGGCGTGAAGAAGCAATCGATACTGTTAAGTGAGGCCGTTGTTAGTCTCCAAGACAGAGTCTTCTCCAGATTTTGCCTGACTCCGGGTCGGACGTGTCTCCTCTGAACTTAGCGGCTCATTAAGCTGCGGCAGTTCCTCAGCCGAAGTCTCAGGTTGTAACTCGATAAAAAGGGTCGATGTAATGGGATAAGGCACGTCTTCATCGGGATCGAGCGTGTCAATCAAGCTGGCAAACGGCACTTCTGCAATCAGGCGATTTTGTTTTCGGTCATGTTGGGCAAGGGCAATTTCCACTTCATCGCTTGTCACGGAGACATATTTAGAGATGACGGCGACAATTTCATCCTTCATCATCTGTAATCGCTCCGGTGGAATATTCACCCGATCATGGACGAGGACAAATTGCAGCCGATCTTTGGCTTTGTTCGCGCTTCCGGAGTCTTTGCTTCGACCTAACATCCGGTCAAAAAATCCAGCCATTTTCTCATCTCCCTGTTAGCCTAGCCGCCGGAAAATATCCTTGCGATGCGTTGCAAGATATTGCCAGAGTTTTCTAAGGGCATAAGCGGTACATTTTCACCGTTTAATCGGCGGGCAATATTACGAAAAGCGACTCCCGCCCGCGAACTTTCATTCAGTGTGACGGGGATACCGTTATTGGATGCCGGAATAACATTTTCATCTTCTGGGACAATCCCAATGATGGTAATCGCCAAAATATCGGTGACATCAGCGGCAGAAAGCATCTCGCCACGCCGCACCATATCCATCTTGACGCGGTTGAGGATAAGTCTTCCGGGTCCTTTATTTTCCGCCTCAATCAAGCCGATAATGCGGTCAGCATCACGCACAGCAGAAACTTCCGGGTTCGTTACAATCAGCACTTCATCGGCTGGCGCAATCGCATTACGGAAGCCTCGTTCGATCCCAGCAGGGGAGTCGATCAAAATAAAATCGAACTCTGGACGCAGCGCGTTACAAATTTGCACCATATCCGCCGGACTGACGGCAGTTTTATCGCGTGTTTGCGCGGCAGGGATTAAATAGAGTTCTGGAAACTGCTTATGTTTAATCATCGCTTGGCGCAGCTTGCAGCGGCCTTCAACGACATCGACCAGATCATAGACGATACGATTTTCTAACCCCATGACGACATCCAGATTACGAAGTCCGATGTCGGTATCAATGAGGACGACTTTTTTATCTAACCGCGCTAGGGCGATGCCCAAATTGGCGGTTGTGGTTGTTTTGCCAACACCCCCTTTGCCGGAAGTCACCGTGATGACTTTTGCCCCTGCGATTCGTCTGACCGGATTCGGTCTTCCAGTGGGTGCGGAATTTGGATTCTGCGTCATTGTCTTCCCCTGTCTTATTCTTTCCAGGCTTCCACAACAATTTGATTGTTGCGTATAAATGCGAATTCAGGGCGTGTTTTACGTCGTTTATCAGGCGGTGAAGTAGTAATATAACCAGCGATGCGTAATTGGGTGGGGGTCATATCCAACGCACAAACGACGGCCTCCTCGTCGCCATTTGCACCTGCGTGAACGTTGCCACGCAGCTTCCCCCATACGATCACATCCCCTCCGGCGACGACTTCCGCCCCAGGGTTTACATCCCCGATGATGACGACATGGCCTTGGCTGTGAACAGTCCGTCCATTGCGTAATGTGCGGCGGATAAGAACACCACTTGACCCTTCTTCCTCCGGGCTAACAGAAATCGTTTCATTAGGTATGCGACCAGGTGTATGCGCTGTGGTACTGGTTCTTACATCAAGCGCCAGTGCTGCATCAAGCGTCGTGGCGCTGTCGCTTAAAATGACTGATAGCACCAACCCACGCCGTTCCAATAATGCTTTTAGGCTGCTTAACTCATGTTTTGGTACGGGGCGCGCTCCTAATTCAACAGTGATGGTTGCACCAGCAAAAAAGTCCACTTTTTCGTCAATACGCGCAGCGAGATCGCTGGTGATGATAGGCCATTCTGCGGTTTGGCTGAGTGAAATGAGCAGACCATCTTTAATGCCCTTAATCGCTACGGTGTCCTCTGGCATTGAACGACTTTCCCCAATAAGGTGAAAAAATTGTTATATTTGTGTGCCTCTATGATACCTTTTTTTTGAATGTGCGCTATGTCACCCTCGTCACCAGTAAAAACAAGTAGGCTGGGAGGAGGATGTAGGCGCTGGTAGCCAGCCAATGGGCGCGTTGGACGTTGCTCCGTAGACTTTTTTCCAGCCATTGACCAAAGGTATATACAGCATAAGTGAGCCAAACAATCTGGATAATAAACAGTGGCATAAGCAAAACTTCTCGGTCTGCGCCGAAATAAACCAGACCAAAGATTGCATAAAATCCATAAGCCACCATTGATACAATCCCTAAGACGGGATACCAACGTGCCAAGCGTGCCAAGCCGAGTATGCTTAATGCCGCGCCTACAAGGGTAAATTGGTGAATGATGACTTCCATCAAATTGACCCAACGCGCTCCAACACGCCAACCATCCGCCAAAATGTAAGGTGCCGCTATTCCCATGCGTTCTGCTTCAGTGGCGGAAATCGTCCACCACGCTGGATCGATATACGTGACGATAATGCCGCGTATGCCGATGAGGGTAATGATACTCAGCGCTGCCCAGAACCAGCGTGGGAGGGGTGTCCATGAAAGCCATAACCCAATTATGACGGCTGGTGCCAGCAGAACGAACAAGGGGTCGTTCAAAGTACCTACGCACAATATAATGAGTAAGCCGAAAGTGTGCTGGTTTTCGATGGGTGCAGGTTGGGCTTCGTCTGGGCGGGGATTGCTGGTAAAAAGCGCATCCACCAATAAAAACAACAGCCAAGCTGTGAGTAAACCGGTTAAGCGTAGGCTACGAGGCGTACCAATCTGACTCCAGAAGATCATCGCAAAGACAGACGCTCCTAAGCCGAGCGCGATATAGGGGCGGCGGCTCATTTGGACAACGATGACTGCTGCGAAAGAGGCCGCAATCAGCGCGACCACCGTTGTTGCTGTGCCGATGCTATCTCCTCCGCCTGTTTGTGACCAAAATGCCGGGCTAAAAGCTAAGGCCAGCCCCCCTGTTACGGCCAAAATCGCGCCTAATCGGCGTAGGGTTAAGGTCACGCCGACAATGACTAAGGCTAACCCAGTTGCCCTGACGAGTGGCGTTTGACCAGTGGTTACGAAAGCCATCCATGCCAGCATACCGGCAATGAACGCTGGTAACCAGTAGATGGCGATGCGCCGCTGGTCATCTGGCAGCCAAGTGAAAAAGCGATTCGCATCAATCATGGTGCATTGGTAGGCACGGGAGTCGCGCCGGGAATCTCACGCGGAACCGCTGGATTAGTCGGTTGTAACCCTTCGCCAAGACCTTCTGGCAGGGGCAAATCTTCGCGCTGATTACGCAACCGGACATAGGCTTCTAACGTTTCTACCGCAATCGGCAGCGCTACGCCCGAACCTTCTCCGCCGCTGTAAACGAAAGCGACGATGAGGATTTCGGGGTTCTCATAGGGGGCATAAGCAGTAAACCATGCGTGAGAATTCCATTGGCCTGGATTACATTGATCTAATGCTTGGGCAATATCGTCACAGTATTCAGCCGTTCCGGTTTTCCCAGCCACTTCGATATAGGGTAAATCCGCGCCGCCTGCTGTACCATCAGTCACCGTCAGCCGCATTCCTTCCCGCACGGTTTGCATACTGTCTGAACTAAGAAAGGCGGGTGTATAGCTAGAGTCCCATCGGAGCGGACTGCATACCCCTAAACGGTTAAAGCTAAAATTCGGCGGCACATACACGCGGTATTGTCTTCTGTCTTCAGCAAATTGATCGGGGTTGATGTCTACCTCAGAAAGATAGGTCTCGGGGGTACAACGGTTCGCGTTGTAGTTATCACTCGAAGGCGAACAAGTACACCCTAAGCTGCTTGGCCCTTTCATAATCATATCCTCAACTATGAGCAGAGTCAGCGGCTCGCCATCGGGTACATTTTCAAGATTGACTGTTCGCATCACTTGTGGCTGGAAAGGTCGAATGACATTGCCTTCTGCGTCCAGATAATCACGAATCAATGTTGGATGATAGAGTGTGCCATTATTGACAATGGCGGCGACAGAGTCCAGCAGTTGTAAAGGGGTAACGGTGATATACCCCTGTCCGAATGCGGCATTGTAAGTATCGCCAGTTGACCAGTTTTGGCCTTGATTACGCCGCTTCCAATCAGGATCGGGCATACGGGTAAATGCCTCGCTATAGAGTTCGATTCCTGTATAAGAACCGATTCCTAGAGCAGTAGCATAGCGGAACAAGTTCCCGATACCCAATCCGCCGGTACGCAGTAAATTAGCAGAGATCGCCGGATTACCACCTCCAACTTGGTAAAAATAAACGTTGCAGCTATTGGCGATAGCCTCACGGATATTGAGGTTGCCATGCCCCGTCCGCAGCCAGCAGACAAAACGCTGATCTGCTGCTCGGTCATTGGGCGCATAATAATTAGCGACCAGCAAATCTCCCCCATCAAAAAGCCGTGTCTCAGGCGCAATTACATTGTCATCCATCACAGCGGCAGCGGTGATGAGCTTCCAAGCCGAGCCAGGCGGATAAGCCGAGGCAACCGCTTGATTTAGCAGCGGGCGACGTGGGTCGGCGGCGATGTCCAGGTAATATTGCGCGTCGATTGAACGGGCAAAACGGGCATTGTCGTAGCTGGGATAGCTGACCATTGCTAAGATTTCGCCCGTATTCGGATTGATGGCGATAACAACCCCGCTTTGGGTGACAATCCGTTGTTTTTCTTCATTGATGGTGCGGATACGGTCAATTAGGGCTTGCTCGGCTGCCTGCTGTAACTCCGTATCAATCGTCAGACGGATATTTTGCCCTGCGATGGGTTGTGTTTGCCCCAAAATACGTTGTTCCTCGCCTGCTATATCGACTTCGCGCAAAATAGAACCCCGCTGCCCGGCCAGAATATCCTCCAGAAATGCTTCTAATCCATCGTAGCCGATGCGATCAAAAGCTGGATTATAGCCTTGTTCGATTAAAGCCTCTGCTTCTTCTTCTGGAATTGGCCCCATATAGCCGATGATATGCGATGTAGCAGAACCGGAAGGATATTCGCGCACGGCGACTGTTTGAATGTTAACACCGGGGAGATCGTATAATTCCTCACGGATTTGTAACATCGAGCGATAGGGAATATCGAGGGCGACGATAACTTCCCTAAAAGGTGCGATACCTTCACCTTCTGCTACCAAGTCTTCAATGCTGCGGACATCTGCGCCAGAGGCTTCCGCGATGGCAATAGTCGGTGGTACACCCGTCAGCGCGGAAATACGATTGAAGATGGCGACTTCTTGGGTTTCATCAGGGGGAAGTTCAGCCGGAATAATCGTGACGTTGTAGGCGGCGGCATTGCCAGCCAGGGTGTTATCATATCGGTCAAAAATAACACCTCGGTCTGCCGCGATAGGTAGCTCGTTTAATCGATTATCGTCAGCGGCAATTTGGGCATCGGTTGTGTTGAGAATTTGTAGTTGATATAGGCGCAGTCCAAAGATGATAAAGACCGCCACCATGACACCCTGAAAGAACGTAAGCCGCCAACCTTGAAACGGTTGGAGAGATTTCATAACTAAAATCCTTCTACGCTATTTTATGACTTGATCTGTCTACGGCTTAGGCCGTTTTGAATGCGCCGCACAAACCAGTAGACGGGAATAATGAACAACAAATTATATAGGATGGTGGGCAAAGTCACATACGTTAAGGATTCAAACCACAAAACACGCTGGCCTGTCAATGCGATAATGCCCATAAAGATGATCTGTTGAACTAAGGTGCCGATTAATACCAGACCCACTAAAATCACAATCCCAATGCGATAAACCTGTTGACCCAAACCACTTACGCCGAATATCAAAATCAGCATCCCCGGTATCGAGGCTCCCATGGGCGCACCAGACAGTAAGTCTAAACAAATGCCGCCAATAAATGCCCAGACGACACTTTGTTCCAACTCGCTATTAATTGACCACGACAGTACAAGCAAAAATACTAAATCAGGTTCGCCGCCGAGCAGCCGAATCTGTTTGGTAAGGCTGGTTTGCAGCGCCGCCGCGATCATCAAAATAGGTAAGCTAAGAAAGTTGCCCATAGTTACGGGTTTTGTGCGTCCTCATTTTCAAAAACAGAAATATCAACAGGCTGAAAACTCGTAACGACCAGTACGAATTCGAGCGTGTCGAAGTTAATTAAACTACGAACTTCCGCCTCTTGATTCAGCTCAAATTCAAATTGGCGCGTACTCGTCACTTGCCCTATTACAATGTCGGCTGGGAAGTTTCCGCCTAAGCCAGAGGTAAGCACCAAATCGCCTTCGCGTACATCAGCATTCAATGGAATATCAATCATCCGCAAATTACCTGTAAGCTGGCCTTCCACACTGCCTTCGGCCCTCGAGGTTTGTAACCGGGCGCTCACATAGCTGGAAGGATCATTGATGAGGAGGACACGCGAGGCGTTGGCGCTGACCTCCACGATGCGCCCGACTAGCCCCTGCCTTGTGACGACAGGCATCCCTCGTGCAATCCCATCACGAGCGCCGCGATTAATCACGATTGTTCGCAGCAAACTGCTCTGGTCGAAATTAATCACATCTGCCGTAACGAATTCCTGATTTTGTACCGAAGTTGTATATTCCAGCAGATCAGAGAGACGTTGATAATCGCTGTTGATTTCGCGTAGTCCCACCAATTCGGCTTGAAATTGGGCTAACGCCTCTTCTAATTCGGCATTGCGCTGGCGGAGTTCTTGGATTTCAGAGAGATCGGTTATGGCGCTGTTGACGGTTTGCGAGATGTCGTTAAAAATGCCCGATAGAAAATTAAGCGGTGTCGCCAGAACGCCCTCCACAGGCGCAATCGTCCCGGCGGCGCTGATGATAATTAATCCGCCACATAGGAACATGCACACGAAGAAAAACACAATCCGATTTGCCCGCCAATTACGCAGCACTGGCAACTTGTCCTGACTCTGGTGAAGGAAGCTATATGTGGGGTTTCCATCCAACCATCAGAAACCCATCCTCACTAAGGCTATTATATCAGAAGCCTTGTGTGAAGTGTGGTTTGATGCTGCGAGGAATTAATGGCGGGTGCTGCCGCGCTCTGTGCCAACGAGCAGACGGCGCAAATTGTTGTAATCTTCTAAAACGCGGCCTGCTCCACGAGCGACACAGGTCAGCGGGTCATCCGCTACCCACGCCCGGATATTGACCTCTTCGGAAATCCGTTGGGCAAGCCCTTTTAATAAGCTGCCGCCGCCTGCCATGCAGATGCCACTTTCCATCAAATCGGCGACCAGTTCAGGCGGGGTATCGTCAAGCGCATCTTTTACGGTATCGACTAAAATACTTACGGAACCACTCAATGCCTCGCGGATTTCAATCGTACTTACCTCAACCTTAGCCGGAAGCCCTGTTACGAGGTTGCGCCCGCTGACTGATTTTACATCTTCCCGTATTAAGGGAAACCCAGAGCCAATCTCCATTTTAACGCGCTCGGCAGTCGGTTCACCGATGAGTAGATTGTGCTTGGTACGCATATATTGCACAATGTCTTCGTCCATTTCGTCGCCAGCAACCCGGATAGAACGACTGATGACAATGCCGCCGAGCGAAAAAATGGCAATTTCGGTGGTGCCGCCGCCGATATCGATAACCATGCTGCCGCGTGTCTCGGTGACGGGTAAACCTGCGCCAATCGCCGCCGCGACAGGCTCTTCGATCAAATAGACTTCACGCGCTCCAGCGCTGACGGCTGCATCGTAGACCGCACGTTTTTCGACTTCGGTGACACCGGAAGGAATGCCAACGACGACACGCGGACGCGGGATAGGCACCCATGTATGTTCATGGGCCTTGCGAATCAGATGATTCAGCATGGCCTCGGTAATTTCAAACTCGCTAATTACGCCATCGCGTAAAGGACGGACGATCAAAATGTCTTTAGGATTTTTGCTCCACATTTCCTTCGCCCGTGCGCCGACTTCAATCGGGATGCGTGTCTTTTTTTCGATGGCGACGAAGGAAGGTTCGTTGATAACAATGCCTTTGCCTCGGACATAAACCAGCGTATTGGCGGTCCCTAGATCAATGCCGATATCTAGGGAAAATAGGCCAAAAAAATAATCAAGGGGACTTAACACACACTACTCCTAACGGCAAGGACGCGCTCCAGACAGCGACGGGTGATTATAACATAGAACGCTATGACGAGAACACAAAGTATTTTAGGCGAAAGACGTAAAAATAATGCGAGAAATGAAATTGTTTTTGTGCTGGATGTGTCTTTGTGGTTCAATAAGACCGATACGCTGGATGTTGCTTAAAAGTCTTAACCTGTGTCTTTGATCGATAAACTTGTTCAAAATAACCGCCAATATCATCTATTTCCTGCGGGTAAACGTTTCTTGATTGCGGTTTCCGGCGGAACGGATTCGCTGTCGCTGCTCCACGCTTTGAATACACTTCGGATTCGCGGTTTAGAGATTGACCTCCATGTTGCCACCCTCGATCATGGCTTGCGCGGAGACGACGGAAAAGCAGATGCAGCGTTCGTCTGCCAGATTGCCGAGTCTTTGGGCTTGCCTGTTACGGCGGGGCAGGTGGACATCAAAGAACTCGCTGTTGAACAGCGCCTCAGCATTGAAACGGCGGCACGAAACGCACGGTATGATTTTTTGGCTGCAACTGCACATCATATCGGTGCATCTGCCATTGTGACGGCGCATCATGCCGACGATCAAGCTGAAAGTGTCCTCATGCACATTCTGCGCGGGGCAGGCCTGCGTGGACTGAGTGGTATGGCATTTCAATCGTCTGTTCCCGGATATGATGATTTAAGGTTGCTGCGCCCACTATTAAATATTACCCGTGCTGAATTAGAAACGTATTGTGTCGAGCATCATTTGCTGCCAAGACAGGATGCCACTAATTTCGTGCCGAATACTTCTCGCAACTATATACGTCTGCTAGTGCTGCCTTTCCTCAAAACGGTTAATCCAAGGCTGCCACAAGCACTCGCCCGTTTAGCCAACCTTGCATCTGTCGATCAGGACTTTATTGACGCACAATATCAGCACATCGTTACCCCACATCTGCATGAATTCGACGGACACATCTTGATTGATCGCGCCCCGTTTCGTGGATGGCATCCTGCACTACAACGTCGCTGTATCCAGCAAACCGCGACAAGGCTCGCGGTGACTGATGAAACCCTCAACTATGAACGTATCTTGGCAATAGTTGAGATTGCCGAGATCGGGCAGGTTGGTGCGATTGGGCAGATGCCAGGTAAGGTGCAGCTTCGGGTCGATTATGATACCCTCGTCATTGAACCGCTTAACACTCGTGAACCGCTCAAGCATAATCTGCTGCTGCCCTATAACTTAGAAATCGAGATCAATGTGCCGGGCATCACGGTGATTCCTGATGCCAATTGGCAGTTGCGAATAGAAGACACGCCGAAACCTGGTTATCATGCAAGGCTTGGCATTCCATTAAGAAGTCGTATTTTATTGCGCTCTCGCCGCCCTGGAGATACATTTATGCCACAAGGGATGAAAGGACATCACCGCAAAATCAAGGAATGGATGATAGATCGTAAAATCCCGCGTCATATTCGAGATAGTATCCCCTTATTAATAATTGATGATGAAATCGCCGCCGTTCTTCACGGGGAAAAATGGCCTCTTAGTCTGCAATCTGCGTTAAATTCGGATGATTTAGGATATTTATACTTTTTTACGGATTCTTGGGAATTTAGCTCGATGTAAGGGTTGCAGGAATACAACAACTCATGTATTCTTAAGGAAAAATTAGGGAACAGTAAACAGGCGGTCTGCATGGAAAACAATGCAATTTCTTCCATTGATACAGCGAATGTGTTGGTTGTGGACGATGAAGGCGCAAACCGATATTCCGTAAGTAAAACATTACAGCGCGTGGGGTATATGGTGGGCGAGGCTTCAAGTGGTGAAGAAGCGTTGGAGATGATGGGTAAACAGCACTACGATGTTGTGTTGACGGACATTCGTATGCCAGGGCTAGACGGCGTTGAATTGCTTCGGCGCATTAAGGATGAATCGCCCGATTCTATTGTCATCTTAATGACGGGGTATGCAAGTCTTGGTACTGCTGTCGAAGCGCTGCGATTGGGCGCTCATGATTACTTAATTAAGCCGAGTTCGAGCCAAGATATTCGCCAAAGTGTGTCGCGTGGTATCGAGCGCTCACGTAACTTAAAACGTCGGCGCAATTTATTGGATGCTATTCGTAATGATGTTTTTGAACTTACACGCGCCGATATTGAGCCTATGAAGGCGGCGCTTGATCTTTCTGAAGATGAAGAACCGCGTGGGCGTGAAAATATTGTAGAACCCGTCACCAATAGTATGCAGCTTGGCCCCTTAACCGTTTATCCGGGGGCGTATCAAATTGCGATTGGCGATAAGGATATTGACTTGACTCCGACGGAATTTGATTTGCTGCTCTATTTGGCGGCGCATCGCGGACGTGTTGTCCCATGCCATGAACTTGTGCGGGAAGTACGCGGCTATGCCGTTGATGAAGCAGAAGCGCGTGAGGTCATCCGTCCGCATGTAAGCAATTTACGCCGCAAGCTGAAATCTGCGGAGCAAGATGCAGATTTAATTGTGAATGTGCGTGGCATCGGGTATCGCCTTAGCGAGCGAGCCAATAGCAACAGCTAACTCCGGCCTCAAAGATGATTCGCAGAATGGCGCAATAAACCGCGCCATTTTTAGTTACTGGGTTCGAGTAAATTGATCCTCAATTGGGAAAATTCTTCCTTACTTAATCCTGCTTTGGTCACTAAGTAACTTTCCACGGTGCCATAGTTGCGGCGAATATGTTCGAGCGCGGTGTGTAGGGTTTTATCATCAGCGATAAGCAGCGGATACAAATCTTCAGCCTTTATTCTTAACAGACGCAGCGGCTTGAGCGCCTTTTGGGCAAACGCTTTAAAGTCCTCATAGTAAATGTTGCTCAAAGTATAATCTGCGATGACGACATCTTCCGGCACACCCAATAGGACGAGCAAGAGTGCAATCGCTATCCCTGTGCGATCTTTACCAGCAGTGCAGTGAATCAGCGCAGGTAAATTTTCTCGATTGCTTAAGTAGCGCAGGGTATCCCCAAAACGGGGGGCATTGTTATCAATCAACAAGCGGGTATAAATCTCTAATTTGATTTTTTCCAGCCGTTTTTTATCAAATAGGATTGCCCGCAGTCTCTCACGCGGATTATCTTCTGTTTCAAGCGGAAGTTGAATGTATTGGGGCAATGGATTTTGGGGTAGTCGATCTGGCATTTCAGCAACTTCCTCATGACTGCGGAGGTCACACACGATTTTAAGACCAAGTGCTTCTAAGGGGGTAAGGTCGGTTTGCATGACACCGGTCAACGCGCCAGAACGAAATACTTTTCCCCAGCGAACCCGCTGCCCATCTTGCGTGAGATAACCGCCAATATCGCGTAGATTAGCTGTCCCTTGAACATAGACGAAACGTTCCGCTGTGATAATGCGTTTACCATCGTCAAAAGCGAGTTCAAAATAGTAGCGTATGGAAGGATCAAGACCATTGATAATGATGTGGTCTGTATGATGCGCTTGAGCGATAGCTGCTTCGCGCTGGATATTTTCGGGTTGGGTTCCAGCATAGACATGAACATTTCCCATCTGCTTCCAGCGAATTTCAATCCGTGAATCTGGATGCCGTATGACGGTGGCATCAATTTCCGGTTGGATAATCCATGATGCTGGGTCTGGATAAAGGATGCGTTGTCTGAAAAAGCGCAAAGTGATTTTCCCATATAACCTGATTTTGAACTTTAAGAGTAAAGGATTTGTGGGAAAGGTGCAAAGAGAATAGTTGTTTAGACTAAGCGTCCCGATGATTGGCTCTTCCTGTCAAATTGACCTTTCGCTATAGTAAAACCTGATAAACTTTTTCGGGATGAGCAATTGAGACGAAATAACGTGCTGATAAGACTATTTTCTATTTTGCCTTTGCGTTTTTGTGTTTTTATTTTTACTCTCACAATTTTCTTCAGCTTTCAACCAAGTAACGCACAATCTTCTTGCGGCGAGACGACTGGCCGAACTGAACGTGTAGAATACCGTGTCTCAGAAATCCAGACGACGATGTATACCACCGTCTATTTACCTGCCTGCTATGACCAGACGATTGATGATTATCCGGTGATCTATCTCATGCATGGATCGAATGACGATGATGGAAGCTGGATGCGATTGGGGTTAGGAGAGGTTTTGGATGCCGGAATTGCTTCTGGTGAAATGCCGCCTGTGATTGTTGTGATGCCGGGCGGCAATTGGATCGCCAATGAAAACGAATTTGGTGGAACAAATACCACTTGGGATGATATTTTTCTGAGACAGGTGATGCCGACGGTAGAATCGCAGTATCGCATTCGAGCAAACCGCGCCTATCGTGCCATTGGGGGTATTTCTCGCGGGGGATTTTGGGCGTTCCAGATTGCACTGCGTAATCCGGTTTTATTCAGTGCGGTTGGCGGACACAGCGCCTTTTTTGATTTGAATCACGCCCCGGATGAGTATAATCCACTGGATTTGGCTTTAAATGCGCCGGGTATTGATCGGTTGCGGATTTGGCTGGATCGTGGGCGGGATGATTTTGCCGCGCCAGGGCTGGATATCATGGATGAACGCTTGACTGAGCGAGGCGTAGATCATACCTACATGGTTTATCCTGAAGGCCAGCATTATTTTACCTATTGGGCGCAGCATCTCCGTGAGTATGTTGATTTTTATACAGCGGCATGGCTTACCGAGACAGAAGCAGTTATAGAAGCGACTCCCGAAGTAACACCGCCAGTCACCCTTACGCCGGAAGCCACCGTCGAAAATACACCCGAAGCCACAACACAGCCTGAATCGCAATCTGACGGGCAAGGAATGTACTTGCTTCTCCCCGTTGTGGCGTTTCCGAGTTTGCAGGCGAACATCGAAAGCCAACGACTAACGAATATCCGCGCTGGGTTAGCAGATAGTGCGCTTGTTTTGACTGAAGCAACAGCCGCTTTGTTGAGTGAATTGGGCGTGACGATTGCGCCGGAAACACAAATTATCCCGTCGGATTCACTCTATAACACACTCTGGCGCGATGCCTCAAAATTTACACTGATGCCGTTTGATGCGCTGACACCGCGCTATCGGGTGCTGACTGTGGATGAACTGCATCCGATTGATTCTAATTTATCGACATATCCTTTCGCGTTTGCAAGTGAAACGCCTAACTTTTATCCAGATCGTCTGACTCGTATCCTGTTATCTGGTGTAACAGCCCTAACACGAGAGATGATCCCGGTATTAGATGCGAATGGAGTGGAATGGGCCGCAAGTGGTATTTTGCCTTATGTCCAGCGTGCGGATTTCTTTCACACGAGTAATGAAATTTCGTTTGATCCTATTTGTCCCCAACTGAGAGATGATGTGCTTGGCGGCCCAACCAGCTTTTGTAGCAAGCAAGCACATTTTGAGCTATTTAATCTGTTGGGTCTCGA
>DAOTTO010000636.1:0-3530 GCA_034437895.1 Anaerolineae bacterium
CCGACTCGGTTCCCTTCGGGGAACTCCGTTAGCGGTGAATAGATAGGCACTTTGGGATGCTTCACCAGTTCCAAACTCTGCCGTGAGTGGTTAAACAGGCGATTGGGAAAAGCCAGTGCCGCTTACGCCAAACCACCGCATAACATTGTCAAGGTGAACTTAACCCCGCGCAAGCGGAGCAGGCTTTGAGGGAGAGCCAGCAGGTAACTGCAAATCTCCCTTTCCCTTCCGGGATTATCGTCAGCTACTATTGAATGGATTAAGGTGCTTACCGCGAACCTTTGGTTCGCCCCCTTGCCTAAAGGCAGCGGTATCTCGCACCGATTTCGATGACGTGGATTGTCTAAGCAGCGGAAACACCTACTAGCAGCATAAAGGCCACTGCTTCCACAACGGCGGTGCCAAACAACAAGCCAATACTAAAAAAAGCGAACCGATTCCAGCGGAGCGGATCGCGTGTATCCTTAATCCGCCAAAGCTGCCAAAGTGCCAGCGGGGACATCAGGCCAATTGCTAATGCAACAAGCGCGGGTAAACCCATCACCACCAGCAGAGGCAGCGAGAGGTAAGCAGCAGTCATCAATGCAGCATACAGTTGTGCAGCATTTCGGCTGCCAAGCCGCACGACCAAGGTGCGCTTGCCAACAGCGCTGTCCCCCGCTGCGTCAGGAAATGCAACAGCCAGCAGCATACAAAATTGCAGACACGACAGCGGGAAAATCGCTAACAGAGGGAGGACTGTCAGCCGTCTATATTGAAGATAAAACCCAGTGAGGACGGTCAAGCCGGGGATGAGCAGCGCCCCGACCAATTCACCCAAGCCTCTCGAATGGAGACGCAGCGGCGGCGCACTATAAAACCACGCCAGAAATAAAGCCAGCAGGATGAGCGGGATCGTCAATGCGCCAGTGCCAACTGCGAATCGCAAAATGATAGCGGCTGTTACGGCGATCCCTGCCATCACCAGCGCCGTTATCAGCGCGACCTGCGGCGGCAGCACATCATCCGTTAAGATACGGCTTCCGCCTGACCAATTCGTCGGGGTCGGATTGGCGCGATCCGCTTTGAGGTCAAAATAATCGTTGCTGTAATGCGTCGTCCATTGTATGGCGGTGATGGCGATCTGTCCCCACAGCAGCGCCGTTGTATCCAGTGTCGCACCAGAATAAAGGGCAGCGGCGATGCCGAGCGCGTGGAAAATCACTCCGGCGACTAAAAATATAGGCCGCCCCAACACAATAAAGGCATAAAGACGGCTGATCCAACTATTTTTCACCATAGGCTTATGCAATTATCGCTGGATATAAACTGGCTGATAGCCCAGCATCCGCCCGATGAACGCGCCGACTTTAATCACGAACTGTTGTACCGGAATCGGGACGTGGGCGTAATAGCCTTCGGGATAGGCTTCCGCCAGCACCGCCATCCGCAAAAAGCGCGGCTGACCTCTTTTGTTCGCCAAGCCAGCGGAAGCAAGGTTGCAAACCGTCTCCAGAATAAGATCGGCATGGAGCGCCGGACGCAGCGTGACCAAACAGCGCAGTGCGCCTTCGCCCGTATTACGCGGCTGATGGACTGCCTCACGCGGGACGACAATGCTCCCGCCTGCTTGTATCACTTCGGTCACGTTATCAACCGTGATCGTCAGTTCGCCGGAAAGGACTTCAAAGGTTTTCGATTGCAGCGGATGGCTCGCCGCAAACGGCATTATGCCATCGCGCTTGAGCGTCCACTCAAACTGAAAATAGTCACCGTCGGTTTCTTCCGCCGTCATGATGAACCTGAATTTTTCGCCGCTGATCGGGTTTTCGATGATTTTTCCGGCTTTAGACAATGCACTCGCCTTCTGTATAATGTTCGTTCAGAATAGCAAGAATTTTAACGCAAACATACAAAGATATAGAGGCGCAATAAACGATGCCCATCAAAGCAATCATCTTCGATATGGACGGAGTTCTGGTGGATTCCGAAGTGTATTGGCTTAAATCACGCGAAGAATTCGCCCGCGATCTTGGCAAAGTCTGGACGGATGCCGATCAACGCATGGCGATGGGGCGCAGCACGATTGAATGGGCGCACGTCATGAAAGAGCGTCTGGCGCTCGGTTGGTCGTTGGAACGCATCATGGATGATGTGATGGCGCGGGTCATGGCGCATTTTGAAGAACGCCTGCCCACTCGCCCCGGTGCAATTGAGGCAGTGCATCTGGCGGCGAGTCAGTATCGTGTGGCGTTGGCTTCCGGTTCACCAACCAAGATTATCCAGCATGTGATGCAGTTGACCGGACTCGATCAGATTTTTGAGTTTATGGTGTATGGCGACGACATTCCCAACGGCAAACCCGCGCCTGATATTTATATCGAAGCCATGCGCTTGCTCGGTGTCTCGCCTGCGGAATCCGTCGGGATTGAAGACTCCGGCAACGGCTTACGCTCGCTCAAAGCGGCAGGGATGCACATTATCGCCGCACCAAGTCCGGCTTTTCCGCTGTCAGATGAGCTTTTACAATTGGCAGACGTGAAAATCGACTCGCTGGAAGCGTTCTCGCTGGAACTACTCGCCGCTTTTGATAAATCGTAGAGGCGCGACCCAATATCTCGGACGAGAAATAAAAAAGCCGCATCTTTTGGATACACCTCACACAAAAAATAGGGCTAGAGGGCAACAAGTGTCCACTAGCCCTATTTTTAAGTTCAATCCGTTTAGGGTGCAGTCGCATCCGGGAAGATCAAGACCCGGATGTTCGCCAGCGTATACAGCAAATTGGCGTTTGCGGCGTTCAACCCATATTCACTAATCGCCGCTGCCGAAAGGTCGCCCACGCCACCCGGTGATACACTCGGCGAGAATAAATCGCCACTCAAGCCGCTGTTGGGTAGTTCATCGTAAGAGCGCCACAGGTTAAAGACTGGCAGATCATTTTCAGCCGCGACCTCGACGATGATCTCGTTATAGGCGTATATCTGCTCGACAGAGACATCCCCCACCAAGCGCGGTGGAATAGTGGAGAAAACTGGAATAACGCCATTTTGGGTGCTGATGTCGATGATGCTTTGCAGGCTGGTGCGGAAAACCTCAGCATCCGTCAATTGCAGCACATCAAAATACCCAACCCCGATGACCATGACCGAAGGCCGAATCAGGCGGATTTCGCACGCCAGCGGCGTTTCGCCTGCCGTGCAGAAATTCGCATCCGCTTGCGCCGGGTCGATCAAGTCTTGGGCGCGCCAGTTATCGGATACCGCCACACTCACGCGGTTAAAGCTGTCGATCCCGTTGACTTCAGTGATATTGTACCAGTCGATAATATCCTGCAAATCAAGTGTCGAGTCGTCCAGCACATAATTCGCTGAGTCGCTGAAAGGACTGATGTAGCCTGTGATTCGCATCGTACCATCGCCTGCCGTGCCAAAGACGGTTGGCTGATTGCCGAAGGTGAGGCCGAGTTCATAGATTTGTCGCAACGTTGTTTGATCGTCAAAGCCGCCCAATTCCGGCACGATGGGGGCTTCCGCCACAATATCGGGCGT
>DAOTTO010000637.1:0-11548 GCA_034437895.1 Anaerolineae bacterium
GCTTCAAGCTGTTGCAACATGGCAAGATTGGCGTTCCAGTAAACAAACCAAGCTGTCGTTACCGGAGGCTGCTGGCGTTCTGCCTGGCTGATAATCAACGCGGGTAGCTGTTCGTTGTAATAAGCATTCACATCTCGCACTCCCCACCACTCAAACGCGCTGATTTGCGTTCCGGTTGGCAGCAGATGGTCGAAGTAATAACCAAGCGCGGCTTCTTCCGCCCCGATTTCGCTCAACACCAATTGATCGGGTTCGACATACGGCGCGAACTGCACGACAAGTTCCCGCCAAGGCGCTTTCTGTCGATACCAATCCACAGTCGTCACGCTGTACAACACAATCGCCACCACCAACACGACACGAGCAGACATTTGTAGGTTGCCCAATCCAAGCGCGATCAGTAGCACAACTGGAATGGTCAATTGCGCGAGATGATGATTAAAAAATACTAGATATTCGTGACTGATGAGGAAAGTCAGCGCCAGTGGCAGCAGGCCGAGGAGGAGAATCAGGCATGTCAAGCGATAAGCGATAAGGAATGAGCCGAAAGCAGAAAGAATCTTGGTGTTCTTGGTGCCTTGGTGGTTAGAAACGACTTTATGGATACCCGCCTGATTCCAAATTCCAAAAACCGCTAAAAGCATCATCAAAGGCCACATCTGTCCGAACCACGATTGGCGAAAACTGAGCAGAGTCTCCAAATTCATGGCCTCACCGCAGTTGACGCACAAATCAGTAGCGAAAAGCTGCTCACGTAATCCGGTAAAAACCCAAGGAAGAAAGAAAACCCCCGTTAACGCCAGCAGCGCAACCGCTTCAATTTTCCGGCGGATGGGCAAAAATAAGACGGCATGGACACCCAAAACGATCAACACAAACGCGCTGAAATAATGGGTGTACAGCGCCGCCGTCATAGAGATTACCCACCAAACCGCGCTCGTCCGATCATGTTTGCGAATCCAGCGCAGATAAAACAGCGTGGAAAGAGCGCATAACAATACCTGCCATGTATACATGCGGAGTTCTTGCGCTAGATAATTCTCGCCGTCCGCCAGCGCCATCATCAACGCCGCCAATACCGGAACGCTCAAGATGCCCATCCGTCTGAGGCCGCTGCGCTCGCGCACAACTTCCCGTGCGATTTGATAAATCACCGCGATACTCAGCATACTCGGCAAAAACGACCAATACCGCAGCGCGAGGATCGAATCGCCAGCCAAGCGTTCCCACACATGCAAGCTGTAAAAATACAGCGGCGGATGGCGATCTCCCAACAACGCGGTGAATAAATCCGCTTTGAAGGTGTAATAAGTAAAGCCCTCATCAATCCATAGGCTCGGCCCATCAATATTGATGATGCGTGTGGCAGCGGCGAGGAGGAAAATTAGCAGAAGGAGCAAATAGCGACGAGCCATCCTCATCGTGTCACTGTCCCCGCTACATACCAATCCGCGCCGTCAACGGTCAGGCTTTTCTGGATTTGTCCTGCGTCGGTAAAACTGTAGACCTGCACCACAACCGTATATGTTCCCGGCGGAAGTGCGATCATGCCGTTAGCCAGCACCAACTGCTTAGGATCGTAAATCACCTCACCCGCCTGCCAGCCAAGCGTTGAGTGCTGTGTTAGGAAAGGTATTGAATCCAACTGCCCCACCAATGCGCCGTTGGCATCCAGCAGCAGCGCCGAAGTCACATAGTCCATTGTTAGCAGCGCATCCGCCGACCACCACAAATCCACCCGCAGCGCGTCACTGTCAATTTCGACAGCGCGTAAAATTATGCCAGAATCATAAGCAGCGGCAGGCGTTCCCGGCAGCAAATCGTAACGATACAAATCAAGCGCGTTGCCGAGATGATCGTGCGTGGTCGTCATCGTGCGGACGAACCCCGCCTGAGTCAAACGATCAATGCTAGCGTTTTCCTTGCTCCAGAAGGCCAGCCATACCGTCGTCACGTCGCCCGCGTGCTGCGATTCGGTTTGTTGAATCAACTGTGGCAGCAGACCATCATAATAGGTATACCAATCGGTTGTCGGCGCCATCGTCGGATCGCCCAATACCGGAAAAGTCGAAAGCGTCACGCCGTCGGGCATCTCATGCTCCCAATAATATTTCATCGGATACTGCCCATTGCCCATTTCGATCAGCGCGAGATCACCCGATTCCGCATAACGTGCCGCATCCGCCGCGACTTGATTCCAGGGTTCCTTCAGGCGGTAGCTATCGACATAAGACACGCTGTAAATCACAATCGCTGCCAGAACAAACTGCGCGGCGGGACGGCGCAGATTCGCCAGCCCAAACGCGACTAAAAGCGCAATCGCCGGGGTGATAATCGCCAGTTTGCGTTCCGTCAGCAGCGGCGCGTAAAGGTTGCCCAAGAACAGCACAACAAAGGGAACAATCAGCCAGAAAATTATCAGAAAATTTGAACCACTAAACCGCCAAGAGCGCCAAGAAAAAGAATTTTCTTTGCGAATCTTTGCGTCCTTCGCGTCTTTGCGTCTAATCTCCACCATGCCGATCACCGTCAGCACCAGCATCAGCGCCCACATACTGCCGAAAAATTCTTGCCGTAAATGCAGCAGTGAGTCCCAATTAGACGGAATCGAAAACGGGATGTCGTTAGCAATCGCACGTTTAGCCTGTGGCAGAGTCACCAGCACCAGCCAGGGCGCGAGCAGTAATCCGCTGACTGCTAATGCACCAATTGCGTTTAATCGTTTGCGTCCACGCAAAAAAAGCAGCGTATGTAAGCCCTGTATAGCGGGGATAAACGCCCCCTGATAATGTGTATAGACCAGCGCGGCATTGGCGAAAATCCAAGCAGCAATCAGCACCTCACCCCCCAACCCCCTCTCCGATATAGAGAGGGGGAGTCGAGCAGAGACACGATAGATCGTGTCCGAACTCACTTCACGCCGTATCCAGCGCAAGTACAGCCACATACTCAAGCAGCCGAGGCAGGTATACAGCGCATAATTACGCGCTTCCTGCGCCAGATCAATTTCCATATCGGTCAGTGCCATCAACAGCGCAGCCACAACTGGCACTGCGATATATAAACCACGATCACGCTGACGAATGAATTCACGTCCAATTTGATAGACCAGCGCAACCGTGATAATACTCGTCAACGCGGAAAGATAACGCAGTGCCAGCGCCAAATCACCCGTTACACCAATCCAGCCGCGCAGCAAAAGATAATACAAGGGAGGATGGGTATCCGCCGCAATACGTGGGAACATATCCGGTTGCTGGACGATATTCCACGCGAAGGCTTCATCGAACCATAAACTTTGCTGCGTAATATGATAAACACGCATGAATGCCGCGATCAGCAGCACCAGCGTAATGCCCATAAGGGCGACGTAGTAGGGGGTAGGACGGCGTTTTTGCATAACGCCCGCATGTTACCACAGGCGCGAAAGCGGAACTACGGCATAGTTTAGTCAGGGTATGATTTGACGCTCAAAGCCGGACTCTGTACGCTTGGGGAATATCTATCAGCATAAGGATAAACACCATGATTCAGCATGTGATTTATTTGCACGGACTCGCCTCCTCTCCCTCATCGAACAAAGCTACGATTTTCCGTGCGCCATTTAGCGAAAAGGGCGTTAATTACCTTGTGCCGGATTTGAACGTGCCGGATTTTGAACATCTCACGCTAACCGCGATGCTGGCGAAAGTGGCGGAAACGATCAACACCCTGCCAGCCGCGCCGGACGAACAAGCCAATGTCGCGTTGATTGGGTCAAGCATGGGCGGAATGACGGCGCTCCATTTTGCAGATCGTTATCGCGGCAAAGAAGCTGATCGCGTGGCGAAGCTGGTGTTGATGGCTCCCGCGCTCGATTTTATGAGCAATCGGCGGCGCAGTTTGGGCGATGAGGGACTTGCTGCATGGCAAAAAAGCGGGAATCTGCCCGTTTTTCATTATGCGTATGGCGGAGAACGCAATCTGCACTATGGCATTGTAGAAGATGTGCAGCAGTACGACTCAAACGCCGTTACGCTTGAGCTGCCGATCTTGATTTTTCATGGCACTCACGATGAAAGTGTCGATTACAGCGGCAGTGTCAGTTTCGCGGCTGCACATCCCAATGTTACGCTGCGCCTTTTAGACTCCGATCATCAACTGCTCGATCAAACCGACACCCTCTGGGACGAGATGACGACTTTCCTCGCGTTGCAGATATTATGAAGAACGTAAAAAATTGATCGCCTATCAAGTAATTTGTTATACACAGTACTACTAACCAGATTATACTAAAGACAGTTTTCCAAATTTCGTAAATATATTATCACAGCATTTCCGCTGAGAGAAACCACGAGTTCGATTGGAGACACATCATAATGAAAAGATTGTTTTTATTCGGGACAATAGTGTTGTTGGTCATTTCTGCGCTGTCGATTGTGAACGCGCAAGAAGCCCCAGATGTGCCACAAGGTCGGGATACATCGCTTGCCATCAAAGCCATGCAAAATCAGGCTGCACAAAGTGATGGAATTGTGATGCCGATGGCAATTCAAGAGGCCGGGAATACGATTTACCGCGTCTTGGTCGAAGACACAGGAATCAATGCCGGTACTTATTCCGCAAAAACTGGCACAGCCCATCCTTCGCCGAATCAGAACGTACTTTACGGGGCGGTTTCCAATGTCACCAGCACCAACTACACCACCATCCGTTCCTATACCAGCAGCACCGATTATCCCCAGCGGGGCAACCCAGCTTCATCATTTGGGGTCACAGCGCTGAGTGGATTTTATACAGGAACAACCCCCATCAGCACAACAGGGTATCAGACAACATGGAGTCTGCCCGGTGGAACGGTGCAAAACCCCGACAATTTATTGATCGTCCAGGATTGGAATGTTGAAGGGACAACCTTAAACGATTCGCGGATTGCCCTTTCGACTAGCGTCACCAATCGCGGCGGCACGACAGTCTTACTTGGCATCCGCTATCTTTGGGATTATCAGATTGGCACCGACGACGGCCCCACCTTCACCCAAAGAAATCCCGATGGCGCAGTCTTAGTCAACGAAACCACCTTCGCGCCGCCCGGATTTGAGTTTTATCATATCGAAGGCAACAGCGCGGCAACAACATTTACGATCAGCGGTACGGCAAATGGCCCCAATGCCCTTCAACCTTCACAAGCCAACCCACTTAAATTTGTGTGTTGGTCATCCGCCGTCGGGCAAGCCTTTGATTACGCCACAACCGGGGCGAATTGTGTTGGGGGTTCTGGCACCACAGCCAACGATACAGCAGTCTTGTACTACTTCGGCGCGACCAGCGGTTCAGCCATCAGCGTTCCACCAGGTGAAACCGTCACTGTGACCGAATACGTGTTTGCTGTACCGCCTGTCACCGCACCCGTCGCAGTCGATGATGAAGCGACCATCAATGGCTTAAATCCAGTAACGGTATCCGTTTTAGCTAACGATTTTGACCTCGATGGCGATACGGTGCTGCTTATTGCTGCGACGCAACCCGCATTCGGTACGGCGACGCTCAATGTCAACGGCACGATTACGTATACACCAACCAGCACCTGCCCGCCCGCAACCGACAGCTTCACTTATACCATTAGCGATGGCACGCAGACCGACACCGCAATCGTGACGATCACGCAAGAAAACTGTCCGCCGTCTGCCGTCAATGACACAGCGACTACCTTTGTCGCTTCGCTAGTGAATATCTCTGTACTCTCCAACGACACTGACCCTGACGGCGATCCCTTAACGGTTACAGCGACCACCACCCCCGCCAACGGGACAGCCGTTATCAATCCCGACGGCACAATCGGATATACGCCGAATGCTGGCTACGTAGGGACAGATACCTTTACCTACACCATCAGCGACGGCGCAGCGACGGCAAGCGCAACCGTGACGGTCAATGTGATTAATCGTCCTCCAACGGCTGTCGATGATACCGCAACAACCAACGTAGCGACCCCCGTCATCGTTGCCGTTTTAGCGAATGATACGGATCCCGACGGGCAAGCCCTCTCTGTAACGAGCGTGACCGTTCCGAGCATAGGCACCGCCGTGATTAATCCAGACGGCACAGTCAGCTATACACCGCCTGCCCTCTTCGTCGGTACTGCCACCTTCCAATATACAATTAGCGATGGTTTCGACAGCGCAACCGCGACAGTAACGGTCAATGTGATTAATCGTCCACCGTCGGCTGTAGATGACCTCACATCAACACCCATGAATACACTCGTGGTCGTCAGCGTCCTTGCCAATGATAGTGACGCAGACAGGCATCCGCTTACGGTAACGGCGGTTTCTGCGCCTGCCAACGGCACGGCTGTAATTAATCCAGATGACACAGTCATCTACACACCCAATCCCGCTTTCTTGGGGATAGATAGCTTTACCTACACCATCAGCGACGGTTACGATACGGCGACGGCAACTGTGACGATTACAGTGGCAGAAAACTGCACCGATGCAGACCGCAACCCTGAGCTGCACCTCGATCATGAGGAAAGCCTGCTGCTGGTGGATACTGGCTATCGCACCGGACGCATCATCAATCGCTCGCTCAACTGCTCGTATGAAGTCGGGATTGCGTCCTATCGCATGTTCGATAACGTGATCGACAATCAGGAATTGTTGGACTTCGAGACCGCCGTCATTCCGCCGGGCAGAACGCTTGAATTAACGGTTGATCTGGCTGATTGTGCGACGCAAGTGGACTTATTCTATGGGACACTTTTGACAAGTCTGGTCGGACAGCGTTATGGAGATCGTCTGATTGATGGTCTTCAGTTGAATGTGCCGAACTTCTGCATACCAGCTGCACCGACAGCACCGTAAATTCGGTCTGGGCAGAGACGGTCACAATCCCATAAAATGAAGGTTAGCAGGGACGGGCAAAAACCCGTCTCTGTGCTTTTATATAGGCGAATGTTTGGAAGTCCATTCTTGGACAAGCATAACGGTGATTATGCTATAATTTTTGCCAACAAACGCATAAGGCAAACCTCATGGCAATTGATTACGTAATCGACTACGACTGCATCCCCAAGCAGCATCTTGGCACAGAAGGCATTGTTGACCGCATTAAAGGCGAGGAACGCGCACAGGCCATTATCAGCTTGTTCCGGCAAAATGGGGATGAGCGCCCACCGAGCGAGATGGGCTTTGAATTTACCCGTACAACACCCAGCGGCGATGAGGAAAACCGTGTCATCGTCGTGCAGGATTTGCTGGATGATGCCGAACAGCTAACACCACTGCGACGCTATTGTGTCGGCTGCCCGGCGAACCGTTCTGGAAAAGCCTTTGGCTGTACTGGGTTTGTCCAATATCCCGTTTCGTCAGACGGTGAAGCGTGGATGCTTGACCAACTGCCTGTGCCAGATGAACCGCTTACCTGGCTGCTGCTGCGACAAGGTATAGAAGAACTTAAATATGACGGCGCAAGTGTTAAGCCGCTGCGTGATGCCAGCGATACCTACTTTGAAGCGCGGGATGTCCTCAAGCGAAAATTAGGGGAGTTTAGCATTGATTCCAATCAACTATTCGAGATGATCTTCGCCGTCGGGCATATTGGCCCCAATCATGCGGCGTTGATCCTCCTATTTTTAGATGGCATAGACCGCGATATTGAAGTCGACCAAATCATGAAGATTTCGCCAGCCCCGCCCGATGCCGAACTGCGCTTACCGTTTCTATTAAAACCTGAAAAGGACGATGACAAAACCATCGCCGAACTCAAAGAATTTTTACGGGCGCTCTATATCGCTTGGCGCTTAAATGTGCGCGTGATTCTGGACGTATAAAGGCGCTCTAATCGTCATCATCATGCCCGCTGTGATTACCATCATTGCCATGCCCATAATGATTGCCGTTGTTACCATTTCCATTATTGCCATGCCCATAATGATTGCCGTTGTTACCATTTCCATTATTACCATTACTGCTCCCACCGCCTTGAGTCGATCCTTGCACGCTGCTAGGCACTGAAATGCCCACACTTGAGGCGGGCGGCACAAACATATAGCCTGTTACAATGTCAGTGCGAGGCAGCGTATTTGCCACTTCGATACGCTGATCGCAAGCTGGTAGTACAATCGCATAATGGAGTAGAGAAGCGGGAACACTTTGGGCTAATAAGAGATTTTGCATCTCACTGCATGATACGCCATGCAAACCGCCAAACGCCCCAACGACCATTCCCTCAGAATCGAGCGGTGCGTAAGCGGTAAATCCGGCTGGCACGATCACCCCGTCTACATACGCTTGTCCACTCAACGTCATAAGCTGCATCTGATTGCCATCAATTAGGCGCAGCAAAATCGTTGATCCGATGCGGATATACGCACCATTGGCCTGAATATCAACCGCGACCTGGTTGGGGCCTTGCACAACCAACGAATCCGGCGCGGATGCACAACCTACGTTGCCAATGCCCGTCGTCAAGTAAAAAGCCTGCATTGGAGAAAGGTGCGTGGGGTCTAAAACGGGCAAAGAAGCAGCTTGCTCCGGCTGTTGCAACGCGAATTTTGTCATCCACAGCCGCTGCCCCTCGTAAAGCACACCCACCCATTCGCCAGTTTCGTTAACCGAATCGACTGACACGATGCCATTGGGTGGAACACTATTCACGATAGTCGCGTTTCGATCAGGGAAAATACGTAAATTTGTCCGTTGATCAATGGTCGATAACGTTAGCCCGGCCATTGGTGTAACCATTGGGGTATTCGGGACGGCATTCTCTAACGTCACATCACCGAGTAGTAAAAAAAGCGTGGCCTGCCCCGGTAAAGTATCTGGCAGATTAGCTTGCACGTTCAGGACAGAAATCCCCCAATAACCCAAATCACGATTCAGCGGCGATGTGTGGATCGTTTGCAAGTCAACCAAGGGGGCAGTATCGCCTGTTTGGTCAAATACATCACTTGTTACCCCATCAGCAAACTCTGCAAGCACCTGATTATTGCCGTAACAGGCATTATTGCGATCTAAGCCATCACAATAATCATCCAAACGTTCAATCGCATCCACAACAAAGAGTGGACAATCGGTGTTGACATCAACTTGGGCATCAAGGACTCTCGCCGTAAAGATGAACCCTGCCGATAAAATAAGCCCCAACAAAATAAGGCGTGTTTTGTTCATAATTGGGTTTCCTCATACCACACCACATATGCTGTGATGGAATAAAAATCGTACAAGAAGAGAAGAGTGTAGAAAAAATGGCTTGTTCAATAAAATGATTTGGATCTATTTTGGTGGATAAAGATAAATGTTGGGTGAAACAGACACGGATTCGGAGTTAAATTTAGAAAAAATTTATGCTATATCTACTTTTTAGATGCCCATAGGGAAGGATTTGAAATCCTCCCCCACAAAACCCCACTCAATGCGCGGCTGCTTTTTCTTTAGCAGGATGCCCGAATTCCTTGACGACTCCGCGTGCGATCACCATCCGATGCACTTCTGACGCGCCATCATAAATGCGGAACGCCCGCGCCGATTCATACCATCCGCTCAACGGCAAATCCCGCGAAATGCCCGCGCCGCCGCAAATCTGCACGGCACGATCAAGCACCCGATTAACCGTCTCCGCCACAAACACCTTCGTCATCGACGATTCACTGCGGGCTTGTTCCCCTTTTTCCAGCAGCCACGCGCAGTGTTGAATCATCAGCCGCCCCGCATGAAGTTCCGTCGCAGAATCCGCCAGCATCCATTGGATCGACTGATGTCCACTCAACGGACTGCCGAAAGCCTCACGACTGGCGGCATATTCCGTCGCAATCTCTAAAGCGCGTTGAGCGATGCCCGTCCAGCGCATACAATGAGTCAACCGCGCTGGCCCCAATCGTGCCTGAGTCAATGCGAAGCCCTGCCCTTCCTCGCCGAGAATGGCGCTATGCGGGACGCGCAGATTGTTATACTTGATCTCCACATGACCGCCGAAATCTTTCAGGCCAATCGTCGGAATATCGCGCACAATCTCGATTCCGGGGCTGTTGATCGGCGCAAGGAAAATCGTCGCGCCTTTATGCGTCGGCACATCGGGATTCGTCCGCGCCATAATAATCAGAAAATCCGCGATTTCGCCGTTGCTGGTAAACCATTTGTGCCCGTTGATAATCCATTCATCGCCCTCACGCACCGCACTCGTCATGAGCATATTCGGGTCGCTACCTGCGCCGGGACTCGGCTCGGTCATCGAAAACGCCGAAAAAATTTCACCTGCGATCAGCGGCTTAAGATAGCGTTCCCGCTGTTCGTCATTGGCGAACATGTGAAGCAGGTGCATGTTGCCTTCATCCGGCGCGGAACAATGAATCGACAGCGGCCCCAGCATACTGCGTCCAGCGGCCTCAAATACCGGCACAATTTCCGAAAGCGTCAGCCCCATCCCGCCCAATTCTCGCGGCATCGTGGGCGCCCACAGGCCATCGGCTTTGGCGCGGCGGCGCAGTTCTTGCAGTGTCTCAATCGTCAGGTCTTGACCAGAAAGCCGTAATTCTGTTTCTACCGGGACAACTTCATGATCTACAAACTGCCGGACGCGACGGGTAATGTCTTCAACATGCGGGGGATGCGAAAAATCCATTTTGGCTTTCCTTATAAACAAACTTAATCTAATGGGCGTTTAGTTTAAAGGAATTATAGCCCCGATGTACCCAAGCCTCCAAAGCAATCGTACTGAATCGACCTTTGCACTTCTTTCTTTGTGATCTTTGCGCCTTTGTGGTTTGTTTTAATGTTTTGTGATGCTATCAAGTAAATTTAATGGGTTGGCTCGCATAAATCAGATCAAAATACCTTGACGCTCAGACTGATCTGCGGATTGACCGCCACGCGCACAATAATCGGGTCGAGCGCCGAACTGCCAAAACTATCGCCGCTCAACCGCGTCGGGGTAAATTCCAAAGAGTCGCCGTCCTCATTCTGAATCCGCCGCATCCCCGGACATTCGATCAGCCACAGCTCGAAAATCGGGTCGGGTATCGCATCCTGCCGCAGCACGAGATGCACATCGCCTTCATCAGGATAAATATTCAGGAGCAGGCTCAAGCCATGCTTCGCAATCGTAAAATTGTAGCCAAATCCATTGACTTCTGCTGTTGTCCCTAATACGTCGCAAACGTCCGCTTCATTCCACTGCATCATACACTGTCCTTGCCTTTGCTCAATTTATTAAGTGATGAAAAGGGGCTTTAAATGTCAAAGCCCCATGCGTACCAAGTTAAGCATTTTGGCATCAATTGGGTTAAAAATTTCATGCTCATCGCCCCTGCGGGAGCTGTAATATGCTTTAACAAAATGATCCAAAGAAAAGTAGGGACATCATATATGATGTCCGTTTTAATTTGGAGGGCGGACGCAATCTATCACGTCCCTACAATTCGCGTATTTAACCCCTATGTAATAGCAATAAAAAGGGGCTGTAAAATTTACAGTCCCTTCCCTCAAAATTGCATCAAGTCGTCGTTTTTTCACGCTTTGCTTCAATAGCTTTCCGAATAATCTAATTTCGGATATTTGTAATGTAATAG
>DAOTTO010000638.1:0-2002 GCA_034437895.1 Anaerolineae bacterium
TCCACCCGACCTGCGGGAATCGGGCCAATTTTACCAGCATTGTGGCCGTCGTTCCTCGGTGCAATCTCATCCGTTCGTGCCAACCCAGCCGCAGGCGGGTGATGGGCAACCCGTTGGGCGCATGTCATCAATGCGCTCTCATGTCGCAGTTGCTCAAACCCGCTTCAGTGGTGCCTGAACACGACGAAATACGGCGTACGGTCAAGCAACCACTGCCGCATCCGTAACGTTTGATCCGTTTGTTCGTATCCCTCTTTTTCGTACCTTCCCAGAAGCCGTAGCTATCGTGTACAATGGACGCTGCAATACCTACCGAAGGGGAGGGCGATCATGTATCGTACACTGGATGCCATCGTCGATGAATACGGCAATATCCGCTTACTCGAAACGATCCCATTGCCACGGGGACGCCGCGTGCTGGTCACGATCTTCGACGAGGAGCAACTCGCTCCTATCGATGAGGCGACCCTCCTCAGTGAGGCAGCGCTCGCTGAGGATTGGAATCGTCCCGAGGAGGATGCAGCGTGGTCATACCTACAGCCGGCACGGTAGTCTTGGTGCCGTTTCCCTTTTCCGATTTATCGCAGGCGAAGTTACGCCCGGCAGTGGTCTTGGCCGATGTTGGTCGGGACGATTGGATTCTGTGCCAAATCACGAGTACACCCTATGGCGATCCCCACGCCCTCGCGCTCGCAAACGATGACTTTGCGACCGGCGCACTACGGGTGGTCAGCTATGCTCGCCCGGGAAAATTGTTCACGGCCCATCAGCGCTTGATGGTGAACCGTGTGGGACAACTGAAACCCCAGCGCGTACAAGATATCATTGACGCTATTGCACATATTCTCCGCGCCAGCATGAAGCCATAGGCAATCAAGTGTAAACTATTAACGCACAAGCGCCCAACAAAGCGCTCAAGCCGACCTGCCGGAATCAGGGCGATTTTGGTACCATCGTGGCCTGCTGGCATTGGTGTACCTGGGGTACGATTGTGCCAGCCCTCGGCAGGCGGCTTAGCGCACGCGTTAGATCGGCCCACATCATCGTTGTGCCCTATACAAATCTTCTTTTCCTGCTATACTCCAACTGACAGCGGATAGTTTTGAGAAAGAAAGTTTCCTGATGGACGTTGAGACGATCCTGAAAAACCTCGCAACGCGCCGATCAATATTTCATTCTGAAGCTGATTTTCAGCATGCACTCGCCTGGGATATACACCAAATCTTTCCTGATGCCAGTATTCGCCTTGAACTGCCAGTCGTACGCGACAGTAAATCATTGCACGTCGATATATGGATTACGCACCAGCATGGTACTATTGCTATCGAGCTTAAGTATAAATCGCGTAAGCTTAAGATACAACTCAATAGAGAAAACTTCACGCTTCTCGATCACAGTGCGCAGGATGTTGGACGCTATGATTTCATTAAAGATATTTATCGATTAGAACAACTGGTATTGCCCGAACAAGCTTCTGTTGGATATGCTATCCTCCTGACAAACGATTCATCCTATTGGAAAACCAGCACAAAAGTATCAGCTGTTGATGCGGATTTTCGTTTACATGAAGGCAACATATTGACGGGAAGTCGAAAGTGGAGCGAATTTGCTTCCGCAGGCACGATGAAAAAGAGAGAAGTGCCAATCGATCTTACTGGGAGTTATCATCTGCACTGGCAAGACTATGCGACGCTTGAGACACCCAAAAATGGCGCTTTCCGATATCTGTTTATCACGGTACCGAGCCAGCGGGTATAAAGGTGTAAATGAAGCGTAACGGCTACGGGCCGGTCTAACAAGCCCATGCAGCCGACCGCTTCGCGCGCGAGATCCTAGCTATTTTGACACTTTTCGCGGTGCGCTCGCGGCTGCTGATGGGCAAGCCGTTAGGCCGCATCAGAAGATTCGTCATCAACCGGAGGCAAGAGCCATGAAGATCCAGTATCTCGAGATCGTGACCAAGGAAGTAGACGCGGTGTGCACCGCATATGCCGCAACAAAT
>DAOTTO010000639.1:0-3278 GCA_034437895.1 Anaerolineae bacterium
TTTACCCCACCCCTAAATCCCCTCCCCATTGCATGGAGAGGGGACTTCAAGATGCGTTTTTCTCCCCCTCTCCAAGTATTGGAGAGGGGGCCGGGGGGTGAGGTAAGCGAAAGTCCTGCGTTTAAGTCATGGTGTTTCAATACCTGATTGTCTAATCGCGTCGGTAGCTTTTCGGTTACAAGTGCCACTTTACACCCATAACGTGAAGCACATGCAGGTCATTTTGAATCCAAATTTAGTGATTAAACCTTACGACTCACCCTAAAAACAGGCAGCAGAAGTACAAAAGGCATGACACATGGAAAAGATTAAATTGCGCGGGCGCATTACCGCATCAGGCCAGCTCGAAGTGGATTTGCCAGAAGGCTTACCTGCGGTTGAAGTCAATGTCGAAATCGAAATTCCAATAAGCGAGAGCTTACCCAAGCAGCCGAAGCGCTCCCTTAATGGATTATTGACTGATCTTGGCCCCGCACCTTCGGCAGAAGATATTGACGAAGCACGACGCGAAATGTGGGGCAATTTCCCACGCGAAGATAGTGAGCAGGAGAATAGATCGTGGTGACGATTGAACTCGAAGGAAGAATCACTGAAAACGGCAAATTGGAGGCTGAACTACCAGCAGGTGTCCAGCCCAACAAGGTCAAATCTGTGAAAGTCACGATAGAGGTTGAAAAATCGCCTGATGAGTTCTCTTGGGAAGAACGCCCTTGGACATCAGAAGAAATTGAGCAATTGATGAAACGTAGCGAACCGAAAACGGGGGCTGAAATTGCTGCGATGATTGAGTCCGGTGCGCTTAAAACAACAACTTGGGCGGAAATGGAAATTGATGATGTTGTTGAATAGTCCGTCACATCTCGGTTGCAAGTGCCGCTCTACACCCATAATGTTAAAGATATGACCATTTTGCTTCCTTCGGCCTTAGTTGTTAAGCCTTACGCTTCACCCTGAGTATTTTATGGATAAATTCGCCATTATCGGCATCGCATGTTTGTTCCCCGGCGCGGAAACGCCCGATCAATTTTGGCAAAACCTGATCGCCGGACGCAATACCACTTCACTGGCGACAGAGCGCAAATTCGGCGCGGATCCCGCCTATTTTTACGATCCTCACCGCGACGAATTGGACAGCACCTACTTTTTGCGTGGGGGGTTTATCCACCAAACAGGGACGATGCTCGATTGGGCGCTGTATGTGGCGCGGGAAGCGCTGATCGACAGCCGTTATCTGGATCGGCACGAATGGCTGGCGCGAACTGGCTTGATCTTGGGCAACTTATCATTCCCAACACTAGAGTCGAATCGGTTGTTTCAAACGGTCTATGACGGGATGTTGGAAACGGCGTTGGGTGATTTGTTGTCGCATGAGATTCACGTAGGGGCGAGTCAAGATACGTCCTCATCCGACCATGCCCTTTCCTCCGGTTATCCGGCGGCGATGGTCGCGCATACGCTCGGCCTCGGTGAGCAATATTTCGCGCTGGATGCAGCCTGTGCCTCATCGCTGTATGCCGTTGCGCTCGCGTGTAAATATCTAGCAGCGGGCAAGGCCGATTTGATGCTGGCGGGTGCCGTCAGCGCAGCAGATGCGCTGTTCGTCAATCTCGGATTCGCGCATTTGGGTGGTTATCCCGAAAAAGGCGGCGACAGCCTGCCGCTGGACGCTGATTCGGATGGCCTTGTTTCCGGCGAAGGCGCGGGAATGCTCGTCCTCAAGCGTCATGCCGATGCGGTGCGCGATGGCGACAAAATTTATGCCGTAATCAGCGGCATCGGCCTCTCCAATGATGGACGCGGCAAACACGTCCTCACGCCCAACAGCAAAGGGCAGGTCTTGGCCTTTGAACGGGCTTATACCAGCGCCGGACTGCATCGTGCCGAGGTGGAGTATGTGGAATGTCATGCCAGCGGCACACCGTTGGGCGATAAGACCGAATTAAATTCGATGGAGCAGTTTTTCGGCACACCCAATGCTACATCATTACCCATGATCGGCAGCGTGAAGGCCAACGTCGGGCATTTGCTGACGGCGGCAGGGATGGCAAGTCTGCTCAAAGTCGTTTTGAGTATGACGCACGATCAAATCCCCGCCACGCCGGGCGTTCAACATCCGCTTACGTCGCAGGGCGGCGTGTTTTCTGGCGGAAACATCGTCACGCAGAATGCCGCATGGCAGGGTGAGCATAAAACGGCTGGCGTAAATGCGTTTGGCTTTGGCGGGGTAAGCGCCCATTTAATTTTGGAAAATTCAGCAACCCCACCCCCCGACCCCCTCATACACATGGAGGGGGAGAAAATCAGCGACCCGTATAAAAAAGCGGTGGGGTTCGCATTATCGGAGCAGAACTCAATGGAAGCATCAAACAAAAAATCAGTGCGGATGGCAATCATCGGCATGGACGCGCATTTTGGGCCCTTAGACGGACTCGATGCCTATGCCCGTGCGCTTTATGACGGCGAACCGGCCTTTATCCCGCTGCCGGAAAACCGCTGGAAGGGTTTGCAGCATCAGCCCGAACTGCTGGCGCGGTTTGGTCTGCCAGAAGGCAAAGCCCCACAGGGCGCGTATATCGAGTCGTTTGATCTGGACTTTATGCACTATAAAATCCCGCCCAATCCCGCCGATGAGCCGATCCCACAGCAGCTTCTATTGCTCAAAGTCGCCGATAATGCCATCCGCGATGCTGGCCTGCGCGAAGATGCGAATGTCGCCGTTTTGGTGGCGCTTGGCACGGAACTTTCGCTTCATCAACTACGCGGGCGCGTTGACCTCAACTGGCAGATCAAACAGGCGCTTGCTGATGCAGGAATCCAACTTTCCGCCGAACAAACCGCCGAATTAGAGCGAATCAGCAAAGACGCGCTGCTGAATCCAGCGCAGGCTAATCATTATGTGAGCTATATCGGCAACATCACCGCCAGCCGTGTTTCGGGATTGTGGGATTTTACCGGGCCGACATTCACGATTTCCGCCGAAGAAAACAGTGTGTTTAAAGCGCTGGAAGTCGCGCAAATGCTGCTGGCGGATGGCGATGTGGAAGCAGTAGTCGTCGGCGCGGTTGACCTAGCAGGCGGGATGGAAAACGTGCTGATGCGAAACGGACGTGCGCCCATCGGGACAAAATTCACGGCAGGCATTGAGAGAGATTCCAATGGCTGGCTCGTCGGTGAAGGCGCAGGCGCGGTGGTGCTGGTGAAATCCTCACCCCAAACCCCTCTCCACACTGTAGAGAGGGGCTTAAATCCTAAAAATGCTTCTTCTCCCCCTCGCTATG
>DAOTTO010000640.1:0-2457 GCA_034437895.1 Anaerolineae bacterium
GTATTAAAAAGCTATTCTGTAAAACAAGTGCGGCAGTAGGTGTTAGTGTTCCTTCTCATTGGCGGCGGCCTAATGTCGAGAAAAACTCTACAGCGGTTAGGTCAGAAATAATGATAATGTTACCTGCGGAAGGAAAATTTAACCCACGTATCCACGTTGAACCAACTTCCACAAGATACCGTTTCACAAGCGCACTTGTATCTTGATAAAGTACCGTCATCGCTCATCCCGGTCTTCGTTGATAAGTTCTTCCGAAGGACGTGCGCCGGGTGGCAAAATTCCTGCCCTCAACATTTCCTCCTCAGTCGGTGGTATTACACCATCAGGAAGACGATGAGCATGACTCAACATCCCTGCTGCCGCGAATTTGGCACGGGCGGCTTCCAGCGCGAGATTAATGACCTCAGAAGATGATGTTTCTAATAGTCGGATAACCAATTCCACTGGCCCCGCCGGAATATTTTCTGGTACTTGGACGATCAATTGGCGATCTTCGGTAATGATTGCGGATAGATGTATCGCTGCCATTTTATGACTCCTTTTTATCATTTATCCATCTGAACGGGCGCAGCGGAAGCCGATGAACCAGTCGCGGTGATCGGGCGTAAATTGAAAACGGGTGGTGCTGCCTGTGCCGAAATCAATATAGCTGTTGATCCCGCCGCGATAGACACGAGCGCTGGTTGTATTGGTTAAGTCTTCACGCCCATCTGTCGCATCATAAGGATAAGGCTGATAGAGTGAACTGACCCATTCCCATACATTGCCGCTCATATCGAGTGCGCCCACCCACGACCCGCCCTCCGGCTTACTGCCCACATCCGCCGTTAGTCCGGGGGAGTTGCGATCAAAAATCAATAGGTCTTCATCTAATTCGTTGCCCCAAGGATACATTAAATTATCAGGCCCTCGCGCCGCGTATTCCCATTCCGCTTCGGTTGGCAACCTTCCACCGCGACTCGCGCAAAAATCACGCGCTTCCGTCCACGTCAGATTTTCACGCGGTTGATTGGGATTCTGCCCGTTGCCATTTGACCCAAACTGCGCGTTAGTCACTTCGGTGCGGTCAATCCAGAAGGGCGCATCAAAGCAAATTTCGTGCGGCGGACGCTCATCGCGGCGGCCTTCTTCGTTGCCTATCATAAAACAGCCCGACGGCACTTTGACCATTTCCACGCCGTCGAAGGTCTGAATCACGGGTGTCCAGTCGGCGTTACTCGTCACGGGTGCAGTCGTGGGTAGGGGAGTCGGGGTAGAATCGGTGCTGTCACAAGCTGCCAACACACAGATTAAAAGTGCAATCGTCAAAATTTTCGCAGTCATAAGTTCTCGAATCGTCTTTGACTTCATACGCACGAATTATGAGGCGTGAAGATGTGCGATGCAAGAGAGGGTTTGCTAAAGGAAAAATTGCTGCTTGACTTTGAAGTTACTTCAAAGTGTACAGTAAAGACATCTTCGAAGATCAACCTAAGCGAAATGAACATGTTCAAAATTGGTGAATTTTCCAAACTTTGTCGGGTGCCAGCCTCCGCGCTGCGCTACTACGCCAACATCGGTTTGCTTGAACCCGATCATACCGATCACTTTACGGGCTATCGTTATTATTCGTTCAGCCAACTGCCGCGCCTCAACCGTATCTTAGCGCTGAAAGATTTGGGCTTGTCTTTAGATCAAATTGCTCGATTGCTGGATGAATCCGTTTCGCCTGCTGAAATTCGAGGGATGCTTCGCATGAGACATGCAGAAATTCAACAGGTCTTGGATGAAGAGTAGGCACGGTTAACACGAGTTGCGGCACGGCTTATCCAAATTGAACAGGAGGGCAAAATGCCTACCCAAGAAGTTGTACTCAAAGCGATTGAAAAACAGCACGTTATCGCCGTCCGCCAAATCCTTCCCGTCCCATCTGATGTCGGGACGTTGTTAGGGGAAGCCTACATGGCGGTTTCAAGCAAGGGGATCCAACCCATCGCGCCGCCGATTGCGATTTACCACGATCCTGAATTTAAAGAAAGCAACATGGATACTGAAATTGCGCTCCCGGTGGGTTCTTCGGTCAAGGACGATATTGCGCTGGATGGTGGGCGCTGGCTTAAGGTGCGCGAACTGCCTGCGCTGCCTCTGGTCGCCAGCATCATCCATGCTGGAGATTACAGCACTTTTGACCAGACCTACGCTGTAATTGGTCAATGGATTGCCTCTAATGGGTATCGCATCGCGGGTTCGCCACAAGAAATTTACCTCAGCCCGCCGACTGATGCAGCGGGCGCAGTAACGGAAATTCAATTTCCGGTGGAAAAAGCCTAACTGCTCCATCCGGTAAATTCTTTTAATCACAGGACTTTCGCTTACCTCACCCCCCGGCTCCCTCTCCAATACTTGGAGAGGGGGAGAAAAACGCATCTTGAAGTCCCCTCTCCATGCAATGGGGAGGGGATTTAGGGGTGGGGTAAA
>DAOTTO010000641.1:0-5227 GCA_034437895.1 Anaerolineae bacterium
CTCGATATTCCGATTGACCCCATCACTTATGAGGGATGGTTAGACTTAATCGGCGGCTGGATTGCTGCTTCCCGAAGTCAGCAACGTATCCGCCATGCCAAGCAAATCTGTACGGTGAATCCTGAATTTGTGATTATGGCGCAGCGTGATGTGAACTTCCGCAATATTTTGCGGCGGGCGGATGTGTGTATTCCTGATGGCGTTGGCTTACTTTGGGCGGCGCGGTATCTAGGGCAACCGCTGCCAGAGCGCGTGACAGGCTCGGATGGTGTGCCGAAAATCGCGGAACGGGCGGCGCGAGAAGGCTGGCGTTTATATTTGCTCGGAGCCGCGCCCGGTATCGCGGAAAAAGCCGCCAAAGTGCTGCAAATGCGTTATCCCGGCTTACAAATCGCCGGACTCTACAGCGGTAGTCCCGCCCCCGAAGAAGAAGATGCGATTGTTGAGCGGGTGAATGCCAGCGATGCGGATATTTTATTTGTGGCGTATGGCGCACCGAATCAGGATAAATGGATTGCGCGAAATTTGCCCCGTTTGCAGGTTAGCATGGCGATGGGCGTGGGCGGCACATTTGATTTTATTGCTGGAATTGTCCCCCGTGCGCCTTTATGGATGCAGCGTGCAGGATTGGAATGGCTGTTCCGACTCTATTTGCAGCCGCGCCGCATTGGACGGATGATGCGGTTGCCGCGTTTTGTGCTGGCGGTGCTGCTGCGTGACAAGCGTTGACCTGTTTAGATAAACAGGCTGTACTCGTTATTTACTCGTTTTCCGTGACGTTGGATTGTGTCAAAATAAGACCAAATCAAAGTCGGGGAAACGATCATGCAGGACGACATCACCACCGCTGTTGAAGCGGAACGCCGACGACTTGCGGCACTTTTGGAAAGCGACATCATTAATGCGCTGAATTTGCTGCTCTCGCAAGCCAGCGTCTATGAGCAGACGATGGGGACGAATCCACAAGCCTCAATGGCGGTGTCGGTCATGGCGAGCCTCATTCGCCAAACGCTGCAAAAAGCCCGCGATCTACAGACGAATCTGAATCCGACGATCCTCGAAGTGTTAGGGCTTGAACCCGCGCTGGAAGCCCTCGCCAGCCAGCAAAATCGTACCTATGGCGTACATATCACCCTCAAGTTAGAAAGATTACGCCAGCGTCTCCCGGTGCCGGTTGAATTCGCCATTTTCCGTGCCGCGCAAACTGTGTTGGAACGGGCAGTGACTCAGGTTCATGCGTCGCGGATTGGACTGCGCCTGATGCGCCAGGATAATCAGGTGATTTTTGAATATGACGATAACGGCGTGGGACGCGCAGGGCTGGATGTACTTAATGTACTGGCAGAGCGAATCCATGAATCAGGCGGCAAAGTAAAAGCTGATTTATTGGCACAGGGTGGACTGCAAATGAAGATCACTTTTCCCCTCACGCCAACGGTTGAGTTGACAGTGCGTGAATTGGAGATCATCGCGCATCTCGCAGAAGGCTTAAGCAATAAAGAAATCGCGGCGGCACTCAACGTCAGTGCGCGGACAGTTAATTTTCATCTGGACAATATTTATTCTAAGTTGGGCGTAAATACACGCACAGAAGCCGTGGTCTACGCGCTCAAACAAGGCTTGATCCAAAAACCCAGTTAAATGAGCAGGTTAAAACCCGTCATAGACCCGTTTAAGCAGTAAGCGCTTTATGTGAAGATGAATTAATCGTAATCAAATAACCTCTGGAGACACTAACATGAACGAGCAGCAAATCAACCAAATGTTTCTTAATACCGATTGGGGACCGTTGCAATCGCTTTTGACCGATCCCGAAGTCACAGAAATTATGGTGAACGGGTATGAGCATATTTATATCGAAAAACGCGGCAAGCTGATTGAGGTGCAAGATTCCTTCCGCGATGAAGCGCATCTGTTGGAAATTATCCAGCGCATTAGCGAACCGATGGGGCGCGAACTCAATGAATCCTATCCGATTCTGGATTTGCGGCTGCCGGACGGCTCACGGGTGCATGTCGTGGGTCGCCCGATTGCGCTGGCGGGGCCGTCAATGACCATTCGTAAATTTAGCCGCAGACCCATGGCGACTGGTGATCTGATCGGCTTTGGCGCATGGTCGGAAGATATGGTGACATTGATCGAGGCGTGTGTTAAAGCCCACTTAAATATTTTGATCGTAGGCGGCACCGCATCCGGCAAAACAACGGTACAAAATATCGTGGCGGGCATGGTCTCCAACGAAGAGCGGATTGTCACCGTCGAACACAGCGCTGAATTGGTGCTGCACCAAAAACATGTGGTCGCGTTGGAAAGTCGCCCACCGAATGTCAAAGGTCAAGGGGAAATTTCCTTCAAACAGTTAGTAGAAAGCGCCGTCAAGATGCGGCCTGATCGGATTATCGTGGGCGAAGTGCTGGGTGGTGAAGTCGCGCCTTTGATGGTCGCCATGAACGGCGGTTTTGATGGTACCCTCTTTAACATGCACGCCACATCAACCCGTGATGCGCTGGCGCGGCTGGAAATCATGATGACGGAGGGCAATCCCTCATTACCGATTTTGGGTGTGCGCGAACATATTGCCGCCGCCATTGACGTGATTCTTTGCCAACAGCGGCTGCGTGATGGCAACCGCCGGATGCTCTCCATCACCGAAGTGACGGGTATAGAAGGCGGCATTATCAAGATGCAGGATATTTTCGAGTTCGTACAGACTGGGGTTGAAGGCGGCAAAATCACCGGTCACTTCGACGCGACGGGAGTTGTGCCTCGCTTCAATGAGCGGTTGCAAAATATGGGCATCACCTTGCAGGATGATTTCTTCACCCCCAAACAGCGTTAAATTTTCTTATGAGGGGCGCAGCGATACGCCCCTCTAAGCGTGAAAATAAGCGGAACGACAAACATATTAAATTCACTTAATAACGCGAAGAAAGAGCAATACCAACCGCAAAGGCGCAGAGATCACAAAGGGCAGCCTGAAATCGGACGAGCCACGCCTCCTCCCTACAAATGACCTTCTGTTATAATGACTCAATTAACTGCTCAATGCTGAAAGCTGCCTGCTGAATGCTTACTGCGCTGATTCCTCAACTCGCTAAACGAAAAATTCTTGTTGTTGGTGATGTCATCCTTGATGAATATCTGTTTGGTCGTGCCACGCGCATGAGCCGAGAAGCGCCTGTTCCCGTGCTGGAATTTGAAATGCGGCGGCATATCCCCGGCGGCGCAGCGAATCCTTCTGCGAATATCGCAGCGCTCGGCAGCACAGCAATTCAAATTGGCATGGTAGGTAGGGATGAAGCGGGTAGACAGCTTTGCGATGCGCTGCAAGCGGCGGGGATTGATTCTTCTGGTGTTGTCCTTGATCCTTCCCGCCCGACGACTGTAAAAACCCGCATTATGGCACAGATGGGCTTGCGCTTTCCGCAACAGGTCGCTCGGTTGGATACACTTTCGCGTGAGCCGATCCCTCTTGCCGTCTCGACCCAGATTTTGGCGAATATCACGCAAGCCATGAAGTCATGTGATGCGATTCTGCTCTCCGATTATCATATTGGCTTGCTCACGCCTGAGTTGATCGCGGCAATCCATATAAAAGCGCAAGAATCGGGCTTGATTTTAAGCGCCGACGCGCAGGGTGAATTGGAAAAATACGCACGATTTAGCCTCGTTAAGTGCAACGCAGACGAAGCAAGCGCTTATCTGCGGCGCTCGTTAATGACAGACGCGGATTTCGCAGCGGCGGCGCTCGACCTTTGCCAGCAGCTTGCGCTTACAGGCGGGATGTTCATCACGCGGGGCGGCGACGGAATCACGTTTGCAACCGCTGACGGTCAAACCGCGCATGTGCCTGCGCCAGCCGTATCGGATGTGTATGATACCGTCGGCGCGGGGGACACGACGATTGCCGTCTTGACGCTGGCTGTTGCCGCCGGAATCGCTTATCAGCAGGCGGCGGTTTTGGCGAATGTCGCCAGCGGATTGGTCGTGCGGCGTGTGGGGAATTATGCGCCCTCGCCAGCAGAATTGATCGAGGCGATCCGCGATTGGGGAATAAATGAATGAAAGTGCGTGATATTATTAAATTGATTGAGGAAGAAGGCTGGGAACTTGCCCGAACAAAAGGCAGCCACCGTCAATATAAGCATCCGATCAAACAAGGTGTTGTTACAATTGCGGGAAAACCTTCGATGGACGTTCCTAAAGGTACATTAAACAATATTTTGAAGCAGGCTGGCTTGAAACCTGAAAAACCCACCGACTCAGAAGGTGACGAGATAGAGGAATAATCGTTATGCGCTATGCTGTTATCATTGAAAAAGATGAGGAAACGGGAAGCTACGGTGCGTATGCCCCTGATTTGCCGGGTTGTGGGGCAGCCGGAGAGACACTCGATGAGGTGATTGAACTCATCCGCGAGGCTATTCAAATGCACATCGAATTATTACGTGAAACCGGGCAGAGCGTACCTGAACCCGTTACACGGGTCGATTATGTGGAGATGGCTTGATGAAATCCGCGCCGAACGCCGATATTTTTAATGCGCTTGTTTGGGAAATCGCTAGACAAGTCCCGCTCGGGAAAGTGACGACTTACGGACAGATCGCCTCCATGATTCCGCTGCTGACGGGCATCGACCCGGCGGATTTTGATCGCTACGGCGCTCAATGGGTGGGTGCGGCGATGAATGTTTGCCCGGAAGACGTTCCTTGGCAGCGCGTTATCAACAGCAAGGGTGAGATCAGTCTGCCTGAACCAACGGGAACCCGTCAGCGCCAACTGCTGGAAGGGGAGGGCGTGATTTTTGATACTAAAGCACGGGTCAATTTTGAAGTCGTCGGCTGGGATGGCCCGGATGCAGAATGGGCAGAACTGCACGATCTCCGTCAACCGTCGTCGCTCAAAAAAAAGAAAAAATCAGATGCCCCAGAGCAACCGAAATTATTTTAAATTTCTAACCACCAAGTCACCAAGAAAGCCAACAATTTTTTAATGACCTTGGTGTTCTCAGTGTCTTGATGGTTAATTTCTAATCGCGGGGGCTGATGACTTCCGCGCCGCCAAGATAGGGGCGGAGCGCTTCGGGAATAATCACGCTGCCGTCGGCTTGCTGATAATTTTCTAGAATCGCAATCAGGATGCGCGGGGTCGCCAAGCCGCTGCCGTTGAGCGTATGGACAAACTGGGCTTTTTTGCCTTCCGCCGGACGATATTTGATGTTCGCCCG
>DAOTTO010000642.1:0-2067 GCA_034437895.1 Anaerolineae bacterium
ATCAACCGCCAGCCGATCACTGCGCGAATAGCTGACGAAGATTTGGGCTTTTTGGCGTTTTTCATTACGAGGAGGAAAGGGCGATTGTCCCATTGCTGATGTACTCACTTTCAAGGCTCGATTATTTTAAGTGTAGGACGGATTGTACTATCCTGCCACTGAGATAGATTGCCAATTGTTCAATTCGGTGCATAATATGGAGAAATATCAGCACGGATTTTCTTGATGAATGTACCGCATCCTATCCCCTATCAAGGCAGCAAGCGTAATCTAGCGGAACAGATTATTGCTTATTTCCCGCCGGATGCTTGCCGCTTGATTGAACCGTTTGCGGGGTCAGCAGCGCTTTCGCTTGCTGTCGCTGCTCAAGGGAAAATCAGCCAATTTGTCTTAAACGACATCAACGCGCCCCTGGTTGATTTGTGGGAAAGCATCCTTAATCAGCCAGATAAACTCGCGTCTCGATATCAGGTATTATGGCAGATGCAGAGTGGACGAGAACGCATATTTTATGATGCTGTCAGAACACGCTTTAACCGAACGCACCAGCCCCATTATCTGCTTTACTTGTTGGCACGGTGTGTTAAGGCTTCTATTCGGTATAACGCAAAAGGGGAGTTTAACCAAAGCCCGGATAATCGTCGTAAAGGGCGGCAGCCAAGCGCCATGCAGCGCGATATTTTTTCTGCTTCGGCGTTATTGCGCGATAACACACAATTGATGACAGGCCATTATCGCCATGCCTTAAAAATCGCCACGCCATCAGATATTGTGTATCTTGACCCACCGTATCAAGGCGTTTGTGCCAATCGTGACCCGCGCTATATCGAAAGCGTGATCTTTGAGGATTTGGTCGATGCGCTGGATGATTTAAATCGGCGTGGGATCAATTATATTTTGAGCTACGATGGCAGGACAGGAAATAAAAAATTTGGTCAGTCCCTCCCGACTTTTTTAGATTTAACCTGCATCGAACTTCATGCCGGACGTTCCTCGCAGGCCACACTTTTAGGCCGTACCGATAAAACCTATGAGTCGCTTTACTTGTCTCCAAAACTTGCCCCATTGCTAGGCACGAATGAACGCCTGCCGCTAAAACAACTTTCTTTGTTCGGTGAACTCGCGTGAGCTTACCCGAATCGCTTTTGACCCTTTTGGAGGCAGTGAAGGGCAAACGCGCCCGAATCGTAGTCGATCATATCCGCGAGCATGGCTTTATCACTACTGAAGATTTAGAAAAAGTCTACGGCTACAAACATCCTCCCCGTGCGCTGCGTGATGTACGCGAACAAGGCATCCCACTTGAATCATTCCGCGTAAAAAATGCTGAAGGACGCTCTATCGCGGCCTATCGCTTTGCTGATTCGACGCAAATTCGCTCCGATAAAATTGGCGGGAGACGTATTTTCACCAAAGCATTTAAGAAATCATTACTTGCGATGAGTGATTCTAAATGTGCAGTTTGTTTGCAGCTTTATGACGGGCGCTATCTACAAATTGACCATCGTGTACCGTATGAAGTGAGCGGTGATCTCACTATCGGAACACAAACTGAAGATTACATGTTGTTGTGTGGTTCGTGTAATCGAGCGAAATCGTGGTCATGCGAGCATTGTGACAATTGGCGAAATACAAAAGACCCCGCGCTCTGTAAGACCTGCTATTGGGCAAATCCACAAGAGTACCAACATATCGCCTTAAAACAGATCCGTCGATTAGATTTAATCTGGGAAGGCGATGAGGTTGCCAACTACGAGCAGTTTATTCACGCCGCTAACCTACAAAACCTCTCGCCGACGGATTATCTTAAGCAGCTTATCAAGCAAATAACAAGAGAAGACTAAACCTAAAACTCATAAATTCTTTATAAAGGCCAAAATAGTCGCAAGAGGATTATGCTGCCACTAGGCCGATAGATTGAGCGCGGCTAAAATATCCTCACTTAATAATGGATTGTCGAAAGTTGATGCTGATGCCACTCGCCATTCAAGAACATCTCCTCTCCGGCGCGACCTTAGATGAAAAATTGCAAAATGCCCGTGCGATGGGCGTGACGGGCATTGAATT
>DAOTTO010000643.1:0-2765 GCA_034437895.1 Anaerolineae bacterium
TCAGATAAGATGACGGATAGCCAGATTGCGGCAAAAGTCCGCCAGCACTTTCGAGGATAATTTTTCCCAACCGAGTTATACGAGAATTGTCCCGAGGTAACAACGGCCTACCTATGTAATTGAAGAATATTTCTAGCAACGCAGGCAAATTATGCTTCAAGGGCGTTCTCTGTTGTAAATAAGCTCTTTCGGGGAGACTGTGTGCGAGGTTTGTTGAAATGTCGGTATAAGTAATTACCTAAATTGTGATATTTGTCACATGCTGTATTGGGTTAAGGGATCGCATAATTTGTATGACTTTGCATGTGGATAAGTATGTTCCAGAAACTGAACAATCAATCGCAAAGGTATATGCCTCAATCGTATCCCCTACCTCCCACAAAATCTCGGCGATGCGGCGCTGTTCGTCCAGTGGCGGCAGGGCGAATTCGTATTTGGCAAGGGCTGACCATTTGGTACGTGGGGAGAGCGAACCCGCAGACGTACTGAAGGCGTGTTCATAAAAACCTTCGGTCTGAACGATGAACGGTAGTAACTCAGGCAGCAGCCTGTCCGGTTTGGCTTCCATCACAATGATGTCGCCGGAGCAGATGCCGTCAAACTCTGCTATGGCGGCTTTGCGCTGGTAAGCCCGTCTACGCCCGAATAACACTTGTCCAGCACGAAATACCCGCGTGAAGGTTGTCGCGTTTTCTCCGATCAATCCCCATCGCCGAATTTTGAGCGATTCGGGTTCAAGATGTTCCAAGCCGATATAACACTCAAAGCCATGTTCGAGCGGCGTGTGGGTGCTTTCGGTTACTTCGCGTGCCACGTCGCCAAAGCGGACGATGGGATAAATGTTATGATGAGTCATTGTCGTCTGTTAACCAGTTTTCCGTTCTCACAAGTGGCAGATAGGTCAATTCATCGCCTGGACGATGGCTTCAATTTCACGTTCATCCATCCCATCCCACATTTCATGCGCGGCGTGGAGCAGTTGATCCATATCCATCGTTCCCGCTTTTAAGGGCGTTGGCTGCGCCGCTGCTAGGATCGTGTTAATTTCATCCCGCAGCACGTCTGGTTGGTGATCGATGTACTATTTGACCTGTTGTTTCTGCTCCGGTGTCAGCCGGTCTATGATTTTGAATACATCATCTAAAATCATGGTTTCACCTCATTTCCACGACTTTTTCTCTATTGTACATCGCTTAATGTCTCAAACAGGGTATCCATCAACTCTCTTAATATCGCTGAACTGCGCTGCCAGTCTGCGATAACCTGCGGCGCGGTGGGCATTGCGCCGCTCGAATATGCGGGGACAGTGCAGAAGGGGTGACTGTCCAGCACGGGTGCAGCGAGAGGCAGTGGTTCGGCAGTCCCGCCGGGACGGTGGTACTGGCGTACCGCTGCTGGTGCTGAAGAGGGGGTTCCCTCGCGCTGTAAGATCGCCGCGTGGCGGTAGTGTGAGGAGAAAGAGTTGTCAAACTGTGACGGGAAACAGGGCTACCAATGCTTTAGAAGGATGCACAAAAAAAGCGGTGTTCATCACACCGCTTCGTCGTTGTCACCTTCAGGCGCTTCAGAAGGGAATTTCTTCTTGTGCGGCTGCACCCACTTCCGCCCGGTCAAGCAAGATCAGACGATTTGCATCCACACCCAAGCTGGTTTGCGGTGTGTTATCGTTGGCAATCCAACTGCTCGAACACATCGCTGATTTTAGTGATCGCTTAAATTCTGGTGCAAACATCCATTTAAGCAAATGTGACTACCCGTTACCTGCCGAAAACATGCCGCTTAGTAATTCTTCGGCTGTCGTCAGGTGAATGCCATATGTCTTTGAAGTTTCAGTCATATCTATCGGTGTCTCATATGTGTCCGAAAAAGCCATGAGTCCACTCATCGTTATTCCCGCATTTACGGGTACAAAGGGAATAGGCTCTGTGGGTGCGATTCGTTTAATTTCCAGCTCACGGCCTAGCACACGGCCTGCGATATTGACAATCTCTAGCCATGAGACTGCTTCAGGACCACCGATGGCAATATACTGGTTAATTGCAGCGGGATTATCCACCGCCGCCGCCGCAAACGCGGCAACATCGGGTTCAGCTACGAAGGTGTGTTTTTTCTCTCCGCTGCCTACTAATGTAACCGGTTGCCCATTTTGAACTGCTAGACCAATGATGACACCCAGCCAAACTCCCATAAAAATGTTGGGAGCCAAGATCGTATAGTTCATGCCGCTTTCTCTAAGGTGTTGTTCAGTCTTGGCTTTTGCCTGTATAAAAGGTACTGGGCTGTTAAGCTCCATACCCAGAACGGATGTGAAGATAAAATGCTTTACCCCCGCGGCTTTTGCTGCATCAATCAAGCTGCGATTGCCATTCAAATCCACGTTTTCTACATTGTCTTCGCCACCTCGCTGGGCTGAGTTCGCCGTGGTAATCACGGTGTCGATCCCTTCACAGGCTTTATCGAGCGAAGTTCGATCCTTCAGATCACCTATCACGGTCTGTGCGCCCATATCAACGAGAGGCTGATAGTTCGATGAAGGGCGCACAAGAATGCGCACGGACTGACCCTTCGCCAATAATTGCTGCGTGATTAACCCACCCAAAGACCCTGTAGCACCAACAACAAGAATCATGATCTACTACTCCATATCTCTAAAGTAACTACTCAGGGGTGAAGCAGGGTTGGGGTGAAGGGCGAGCCGGAAAAAGCATCGACCAAAGCGGAGAACATGGAATAGCCGTGTTTGCGAGCCGTCGAAAGATAGCTGC
>DAOTTO010000644.1:0-4892 GCA_034437895.1 Anaerolineae bacterium
GTAGGGGAGGTGGTCGAGATATTGCCAATCTGTCCTTCCGACGACTGGTGATAGTAAACTGCTACCGGACGACCCAGCGGAAGCGGCTGTGATTTGTACGGATCAATCGGTTGTTGGGGGCGCTGGTAGCGCGGGATGCGCTTGCCATCAACGCTGCGTTCGGTGTAGAGGTGGACGCGCTGCGCTTCGAGACCGGCTTCAAGCGCTTGTTCTCGTCACCCGGCACGCTCGATAGGTTCGCTTCGATGCAGGAGCTGGAGACGCTCTACCAGGGCAGCTTCCTCGATAACATCGCGGTGCGCGATGCCGACGTACTCAATGAGTGGGTTGAGGAAAAGCAGCGCCATCTTCATGAATTGTACCGCCATCTGCTGCACGAGATCATCACGCTGGCACACCAACAGGGCAGCGATGAACTGGGGCTGATCTACGCTCGTAAGCTGGTCAACCTGGATCCGCTGTGGGATGCCGCCCAGCGCCACCTGATGCGCCTGTTAGCGCATACTGACCACGCCAATGAAGCGCTGCAACACTATGAACAGTTCGCCGATCTGCTGGCCGATGAAGTGCAGGCCGAGCCAGAGCCAGAGACCACCGCCCTCTACGAACAAATCCGGTTGCACAGCCTGAAGCCAGCCCGGCTGCAAACGCACCTTTCCATCGCCGTGCCAAGTATGCCATTCATCGAACCCGCCGACGATGTGGAAATTGCCCAGCGCATGCTCAACACGCCGCACTGCCGCCTGCTGACCATTATCGGGATCGGCGGAATCGGCAAGACCGCGCTGGCGACACAGCTCGCGTTTCACCGGCAGCATCAATATCCCGATGGTGCGTGCTTTGTGCCGCTGGCGACGGCACGATCAGCCGACGAATTTTTGCAGCTTGTGGCAGACTCGCTGGAGATCAACACAGGCAGCGACGATCCAGCCGTATTGGAACAGACGATCCTCGATCACCTCAAACGCGCCGAACTGCTGCTGGTGCTGGACAATTACGAACAACTGCTGCCGGAGACGGGGCTGATCCAGCGCATCCTGGACGAAACACGCGCTGTGCAGGTCATCGTCACGTCACAAACGCAGTTAAACCTGTATCAGGAATGGCTGCTGCCGCTGCGTGGGCTGCGCCTGCCGGAACCCGACGCGGCGCTTCCTCAGGAGTCCGAAGCGGTGCGCCTATTTGAACTAACCGCCCAACGCCTGAACCCGCGCTTTCGCCTGCTGGACTCCTTGGCCGAGGTCATCGAAATCTGCCGCATGGTGGACAGCCTGCCGCTCGGCATCGTCATCGCCGCTGGATGGGTGCAGTATGTCTCCCCGTCTGAAATCCTGGCGATGATGCAGCGTGATCTGCTCCGGTTAGAAGCGGTGCATCACGATTTCCCGTACCGGCATCAGAGTTTTCAGCAGTTGCTCAACGCCATGCTGGTGCATCTTTCTTCAGCAGAGCAGCAGGCGCTTATGTGTCTGTCGATCTTCGATGGCAGTTTCGATTTTAAAGCCGCGCTTGCAGTGGCCGATATTCTGCTGGACGACCTGAAGCGCCTGTCGGATAAATGCCTCATCCAGCGCATGGACGGCTTTCGCTATACCGTCCACAGCCTGGTGCGACAGGCTTTTAAGACCAAACTGGAGCGTTCGCCGGATCTGCGCCAAGTGGTTGGCCGGTACATCGCGCATTTCCAGACCTGGTGCGACGAGTTCTATGCTCGAGGGCTGCTGGCGCACGATCGCTTACAGGAGGCGCTGCGGATCGCCCTGCAAATTGATCGCAAGACAACCATCGTCGGTGCGCTGGAGCAGTTCGCCCAGTTGGCGTTGTATGCCGGGAATGATGCGTTGGCCGCACAGTTTTTCGCCTTTGTGCTTGCCATGCGCGAGCAGATCAATTTGCCCGTTTCTCCACATAACCAGCCGGAAATCGACCAGCGTGCGGCGACCCTGCGCCGGTGTTTAGGGTCTGCTTTTGACGATCATCTTCAGATCGGGCGAGAGATGAGCCTGACCACCGCCATCCAGCGATGTTTCGCGTTTCAGCCGGTGAGACTTTCCGCATAACACATGGCGTGGTGCTTCAGGATGTTGTGCAGGCAAACGATGGTGATCTGGCGCGCTACCCGAACAAAAAGCGCGTTGGTGTCTCTTATTCATCCTCCACAAAAACGGGTCATGACCATGTAGACGGTTGCTTTTCCGCCGTTTGCTTCGCCGCATAAAATTCTCCCCAATGCGGCTGCGTCCCATCCACGTCTCTAAAACCATACTCGCGTGAAAGATGCCATGTTGCCAGCGCTTGACCGGATTTCGCCGCGATATTGGCATCAGTCGCCAGCGCGACGACGGCTTGCCCGATGTAATGCGGTGTCTCGGAACTTTCAAAGAACGGGTCTTTAGCAATCGCATCGCGCCATGTCGCTTCGTTCACGCCAAAATGATCGAGCATCTCCTCAGATCGCAAAAATCCGGGTGTAAGCGCAACCGCCGTAATCCCCTTCGGTTTCAATTCGATGGACATCCCCAACGCCAAGCGTATCACCGAGGTTTTGACGAGATCATAAATCAGATTGCCGCGATAGTCTAAAGTGTCGCCGTCGGTGATCTCGATGACTAAGCCGTGACCACGCTCGACCATCAGCGGCACGCCATATCGACTGGTGATGATGTGTGAGAAAACCGCCCGTTCCATCATCAGCTTCGCTTTATCCAGCGACAGCTCCCAGAATGGCTTGCCGAATTCCATTAACGACTCGCCGCCCCATACATCATTGACGAGCAGATCAAGCTCCCCATTTTGTTCCGCCCGTACACGCTCAAAAAATGCCTTGACCTGCGCCTCTTGTGTGTGATCAACCTGTACGGCGATGCCCTTGCCGCCTGCCGCTGTGACAAGTTCGGCGGTTTCATCAATTGTCTCAGGTCGATTTAAATCTGAGCGCTGACCACGTACACTGCGTCCCGTGCAATAAACTATCGCTCCGGCTGCACCTAATGCCAGCGCGATTCCTCGCCCCGCGCCACGAGTTGCCCCGGCGACTACCGCCACTTTGCCGCGTAAATCCCTTGAATTTTTGTCATATTGCTCGCTCGTCATTGTTTTCTGATGCCTCCATTAATCTGTACAAGTATCATTTTACGGCGATAAATAAGACGCCTTATGTCTTATTTTTTAGGCCTTTTGTTTTTCCTAGCGCTCTTGGTGATTCCAATTTAGGCATGTCGGCGCTTGCCTATCCAGAAGGCTAGTTGTGTTTTTTGCCCGACATGGGCTATGATTTTAGGATAAATGCTAAACTCCTAGCTTTGTTTCCCATCGTTTTCATCCAAGTGTTAAAGGGTGTATTGTTATGGACAAACGTATGGTCGATTTTATCCGGGCGCTGCGGGCAGCAGGGGTGCGGATTTCACTGGCGGAAAGCCAGGATGCGATGTACGGCGTGAATCTGCTCGGTGTCGAAAATCCCAATTTCTTCCGCTCCACACTCAAAACCACGTTAGTCAAAGAAGTCAAAGATCACACGCTGTTTGACTATTTCTACCCGCTGTTCTTCGCCTCCAACGTGCCGCCGATGCAGAACATCCCAGATAACCTGACACCGGAAGAACAGCAGATGCTGGAACAAGCACTGCGTGGCTTGGCGGGGCAGATGGAAGCGCTCAAAGATTTGCTGCGCCAGATGATGCAAGGCAAGCCGTTTGATAATGACCAGTTGCAGGATATGGGCGATCAATCCGGCATGTCGCAGGCCAGCGATATGTATCAGCGCCAATGGTTTGAGCGCCGCATGAATCGGCAGGCCGGGATGCAGCAGCTTCAACAGATGATCGAGCAGCTCCTCGAACAGTTGGAGCAAATGGGTATGAGCCAAGAATCGCTGGACGAACTGCGCGACATGATGCAGCAAAATATGGAAGGGCTTTCCGAGCAGATTTCCAATTATGTCGGCACTTCGCTGGCGGAACAAATGGCGAATCAAGAGCCACAGACAAAACCGGACTTGATGGACGTGCCATTCTCGCGCTTAAGCGACGGCGATGTCAAGCAAATCCGCGATGAAATTCGGCGGTTGGCGGCACGTCTTCGCAGTCGTGCTTCGCTGCGGCAGCGTAAAGCCAAAGCCGGACATCCCGACCCGCGCAAAACCTTCCGCGCCAACATGAAATACGGCGGCACTCCGGTGGAAATCAAATATCGCACGCGCCATGTGAAACCCGCGCTCGTGCTGATCTGCGACGTAAGCACTTCCGTCCGTTATTGCGCGGAATTTCTGCTGACGATGATCTATGAGTTACAAGATCAGGTCACGCGGACCAACAGCTTCATCTTCATCAGTGATTTAGTCGACATCAGCATGGCCTTTCAGGAATATGAGCCGCAAAAAGCGGTTGAGCATGTGCTGAACTCGAATCCACCGGGTTATTACAGCACCGATTTAGGCAACAGCCTGCAAACCTTCCAGCAGGAACACATGAGCCTGATTACCAGCAAAACGACGGTGATTATTCTGGGAGACGGGCGCAACAATTACAACAATCCCCGCCTTGATATTGCTCAGGATATGCAGCGGCGGGCGCGGCGCTTATTGTGGTTCTGCCCAGAACATCCCAACCAATGGGGGACGGGCGACAGCGACATGCACAATTATGCGCCGCTTTCGGATGGTGTGCATTATGTGAATACCCTGCGTGATTTGGCGGACGCTGTGGACAAAATCCTCGCGGATGGGTGAGGGGGCTGCCTGATACACTTTGTGTGCATTAGGCGTGAAAACAAAATTTCAGGACTTTCGCTTACCTCACCCCCCGGCCCCCTCTCCAAGTATTGGAGAGGGGGAGAAAAACGCATCTTGAAGTCCCCTCTCCATGCAATGGGGAGGGGATTTAGGGGTGGGG
>DAOTTO010000645.1:0-9665 GCA_034437895.1 Anaerolineae bacterium
TCGCTGACGATGACATTCACGGTAATTTCATCGCCTGATGCGAAGGTCAGCGTAAGTGGAAAAGTATCGCCCACAATAAAATCACGTTCCAGATGTTCCAGCATGAGATGATAGCCGCCCGGCGCTAAACTGACGCTGCTTCCGGCAGGCAGTTCCAGATCATCTATCGGACGCATCCGTGCCACCCCATCGCGCACCTGCGTCAGATGAAAAGTCACATCAGAAGCAGCCTCGCTTGTGGCGCTAATCAGACGATCATCACGGTCTGTCTGATTTTCGAGCGTCATATAAACTGAGGCTTCACTGGTAATTGTGCCGGGATATGTCCACACGTCGCGTACAGTGATTACGGCGGCGCTGCGTTCCAGTGCATTCACTGAACCCGCCGCCGTGATGAGAAACAGCGCACCGACGACGACTAATCCGCCTGCCAGCCAATCACCCCCGCCTGACCAACGCAATCCATTGAGCGTAATTAAAAATCCACCCATGCTGACCAATCCCATCCCCGCCAAAAGTGCCGCAATCACACGGTTAAAAGCCGGAATCGCAGCATCAATCACGGGGGCAGGCGGCGGCAGCGGTAGATTCACCTGCGGCTCGAAATCAATCACACTGTCAAATTCACCCGGACGCGCCACCGTCATCCGTACCCGCCAGTTACCGGGGACGCTTAAGTTCGCGCCGCTGATGGTGTAAGTCCCGTCGGGCTGTAATTCGGGACGCAGTTCGCTTTCCCCGATATTTTGGTCAAGACTGTTAAACCGCAGCCGAATGCGGCTGGCATCCGTGATCGGGTTGCCATCAAGATCATAAAGGCTGACATTAAAAGTATTTTCGCCCACAGTGCCGGGGATAATTTCGAGATGCGTCATCAGCGTATCGTCTTCCTGCATCTGGAAGCTAGAAATTTCCGGTATGGGTGGCGCTTCGGCATCACGCACGGCAATAACGCCTCGTGCGGGTGCGCCGGAAGTCATCACGCCGACAGTCAGCAGCACCCCGATTACGAGGGCAATCTCCATGCCGATCAAGCCGCGCAGCCGCCCAATCCAAATCATCTGTCCATTTTTCAGCCCGCGATGGGTAAATACCAGATTCACACCCGATATCGCCAGCAGGGGCAGAATCAAAATCAGCTTGACGAATAGCGCCCGTCCGTAAACCGTCGTCAAAAGGGCTTCGACTGATCCCACTTGCAGCCATGCCGCATAAACGCCCGTCACAATCAACGCCGCGACTGCCGCCCGCGCATAATTAGAAAATCCCGCGACTAAGCGCCCGACTGCGCCCGACGCATCCTCACTTTGCTGTCGCACGGGAGGAATAACTAACGCGAAAACAATCAAGCCACCCAACCAGAGTGCTGTTGCGACTAAATGCAGCCAATCCCCCGCGACTGCCGCCAACTCATCTTGTGCGGCGCTGGCATGGCTGAATAAGCTGGTCGTCAGCAGCATCCCGCTGCCACAAACCAATGCCAACACTCGTAGGGGCGCAATATATTGCGCCCGTATTTTTCCGCCCGCGATAAACAGCGCCCCACCCATCAGCCACCACAACCCCATCCGAATCAGCCACAACGTCCCGTAGCGCGTCCCACCGACGTAATCCATCAACATATCAAGTTTAATCGCGCCCAAAAGCGTCGTTTCCGCCGCAATCGAGACTTGCAGCAACAGCGCTAAGATTCCCGCGAGTCCGGCTAACGCCCAACCCGTCCAAATCAGACGATGGAGACGGATTTCCGCCGCCGAAATATGACTAAGATTCAGCGGCTTCCAGACAAACTGCCAGAATCCGATGCTGCCCACCGCCAGCGCCATACTGAACAAGTTCGCCCAGCGCACCAAAATGCCATCGGAAGCCACTGCTTCATCGACTTTCGGGATGAGGGCGGCAGCATCAAATGTGGCATTACCTACCGCAATCGGAAAACTACCCGCCGTCATGTGACCATCCGCCGCAGAAACCACCCGCCATACAACCGTATAGAGGCCATCTGGCAAAAGGCCGGACGTAAGGAACATCTGCATCGGATCAGCCGAATCAATTTGGCTCGGCGGTGTTTCCACGATTGCGCCGGAGATACCGCGCAGCGTGATTCGGCTGAAATCGGGTTCGAGTGGTTCGGTAAACCACAGACGAATCTCGGCTGGCGACTCGGCTAAGGCCGTGTTCGCTTGTGGCTCGGAGCGGGATAAATTGGCATGGGCAAACACCGGATGCACACAAGCAAAAAGAATAAGGCATAAAATAATAAATTTAGATAAGCGTAGAAAAGGTGTTGGGTGGAATTTTGGGGACATAAGAAGCTCTCTTAAAAAACGAGGGCGATAATCTGCCCCCGTCGATTGTTGTGTTTGCTTAAAGGATTCTTCGCGCTGATTCTTGTTCGCTTTTACTGCCCGGCTTGGATTTCTGCGACGAGTGCTTCTAAGGCAGCGATCCGCGCTTCCAACGCTTCAATCCGCGCTGCTGCGTCTCCGCCAACGGCATCCAGCGATGGGAAGGTAATGTCGGAGGCGGGTTCAACCGTGCTAAATTCGCCGTCAGCGGAGCTAAAGGTCTCGTCAACCGGAATATCGCCGATATTACCCGTGAGGTGAAAGGTGTAATCGCCCGGCAGCGCAGGGATTAAATCCGCAATAAAATGACCCGGCTCTCCAAACGCCTGATACAACGGCAGCGTCATCGATTGATCGCCAAAAGTCACCTCAACTTGGAGGTTAATTTCAATCCCTTCAAATGGATTGGCTTCCTCGTCGTCATGATCGGCCTCGGCGGTTGCTTCTTCCGAGTGGGCGGCTTCAATAAATACTTCGGGGCCGTTGATTACGCCAGCAATCGCAGGCTCATTGCGCCAGCCAAACACGACAGAATACTCGCCTACTTCCCGGCCTTCATGCGCCAAAAGGGGTGCAAAAGAAATAGTCAACGCCAGTAATACTAAAGCGATAACGATGACAAGACGATTGCGATTCATAGATTCTCTGCTCCTTAAGCTGATTAGACAGAAATGCGGCTTTGATATGAGAGTCGTGACGAAAGCTAAACTTGCCTCATCTACAAAGCATAATACGGAACTTATCTCACAAGGGATGATTTTGCCATATTTTTTTAAGCAAGTCAAAATTTTAATTTTTTCTTGCCTTTGGCAAGATTCGTCCGACCCACCAACCGATTGCGCCTGCTGCGATGCCGCCGACGACAATCACGATCAAAATGGTGGTGCTGCTGCGGCTTTCTGAACGCGGCGCAGCGTAGGTGTTACCAGCAGCATTTAAGGGTGTTGTTGTAGGTGTACCGGATGCGGCGGCGATCACCGTGACCGTCATACTGTCGGGCTGCCCTAAATCAAAATGCTCAGTATCGCCCAAAATGGCGCACAACTGATGGATTCCAGGCTGGATAGGGAGCGCCAAACGCTCGTCATAGACCATAGTTGCTAACTGCCCATTGATCCATAAATGCCAATGATCGCCGCCGTCAGGGTTGATCTGAAAATTATTGGTATCCACCGTCACATAGAGTGTGTCGCCATAAATGGTATCGCTGGTTGGCTCAACGATATAAATGGCGGCAGGATTCTCTAAATTTTCGGCAGCGGGATTGGTCATCAAGGCGCGGCAACCCGATTCGGCTGAAATAGGCGGTACTTCGGTGGCTTCCGCTTGGGCGAAAAGCATTGATGAAGGAAGGATGACCGAAGCGAAAACCAAAATTTTTAGCAGATGTTTCATGAATTTAAACCTACTGTTTTAATCATCGTAGCACAGCCGCGCCGTTTGCTCAATATTTCACGATGATCCATCACAACCGATTGGATTGATAGGCCAATCAGTGAGTAAATTTTAAGCCCGCCAGACATGCGTTCCCCTAAATCCGTGCTATACTTTGCGGCATAAACTAAACACATAGGTCTTACCCAGTTAAGGTCATATTTCCGTAAGGGCGACTCGCCGAGTCGCCCTACAAACCTATCAACTGCGTAACTTCTAACCCAGTAAGTATATTTTTAGTCCAAATTGAGGTTATTGAACAATGATTTTTAAGAGTCCTTACGCTGATGCTGTTATCCCAGAAACCGACTTCACCTCTTTTGTTTTGCGCCATGCGAAAACACAGCCCGATAAAGCTGCCCTCATCGACGGCCCCAGCGGACGCACGATTACCTATGCCCAACTTGCCGGGGCCATTCGTTTGGTCGCCAGCAGCCTACACAAACGCGGTTTTAAAAAGGGCGATGTCTTCGCCATTTACAGCCCGAATGTCCCCGAATATGCTGTTGCTTTTCATGCTGTTGCCACGTTGGGCGGCATCGTCACAACCGTCAACCCGCTTTATACCGCCGATGAACTGGCAGCACAGTTAAACGACTGCAAAGCCCGTTTTATCGTCACAATCCCGATGTTCCTCGAAAAGGCGCAGCAGGCCAAAGCGAAATCCGTCCTAGAAGAAATTTTTGTGTTTGGCGAGGCAGAAGGTGCAACTCCGTTTGCATCGCTGCTGCAAAGCGATGGGGTCGTGCCAGAAGTCACGATTGATCCGCACAATGATTTAATTGTCCTCCCGTATTCCAGCGGGACAACCGGACTACCCAAAGGCGTGATGCTAACTCATCGCAATTTGGTCGCTAATATCTGCCAATGTGAAGGGGGCGTAGATTTTTCTGGTGACATTCGTATGATCGGCATCCTGCCGTTTTATCACATCTACGGCATGATTGTTGTGATGAATTATATTATTTATCTCGGTGGAACAGTCGTCACGCTGCCGCAGTTTGAACTGAATGGCTTCCTCAAGACTCTACAAGATTACAAAATTACCTATGCTTGCCTTGTGCCACCGATTATCCTGGCGCTGGCGAAGCATCCAGTCGTTGACGATTTTGATCTTTCCAGCTTGCGTATGATCTTTTCGGGCGCGGCGCCGCTCAGTGCGGAATTACAAGATGCGGTGCGCCAGCGTTTAGGGACGATCTGTGTACAGGGTTATGGGCTCACGGAAACCAGCCCTGTCACCCATTCTACACCGTCTGACCCTGCGAAAATTAAAAGTGGCGCAGTCGGCCCCAGTATCCCTAACACCGAAGTTCGTATTGTCAATCCTGAGACAGGTCAGGACAACAACGCGACTCAAGAGGGCGAAGTCTGGATTCGTGGGCCGCAGGTCATGAAAGGTTATCTGAATAACCCGGAAGCCACTGCCGCCACCGTTGACTCGGAAGGGTGGATTCACACTGGTGATATCGGTTATGTCGATGCCGATGGCTACTTATATGTCATTGACCGCCTGAAAGAACTGATTAAATATAAGGGGATGCAGGTCGCTCCAGCGGAGTTGGAAGGCATCCTGTTGCAGCATGAAGCGATTGCAGATGCCGCCGTTATCCCTGTGCCGGATGCGGAAGCGGGCGAACTGCCAAAGGGATTCATCGTGCTTAAGCCGGGGCGTGAACTCAGCGCCGAGCAAGTGATGGCTTTCGTCGCGGAGCGTGTCGCGCCGCATAAGAAGATTCGCCGGGTGGAATTCGTCGCACAAATTCCGAAATCCTCCTCCGGCAAGATTCTCCGCCGCTTGTTGGTGGATAAAGAGCGTGAAGCAGCGCGGTAATCTCAGTAGATTTGTGCGAAAGAAATTGGAAAAGATTTAACCACAGAGCGCACGGAGGGCGGCGCGGCGCTTAGGTGGTTCAAAGATTTGCAATGATTTAGCGAAGGTTACTTTGAGATTGTTGATGCTAGAAGATGGTTTTGTAGGGGCGAATCGGCGATTCGCCCTGACGACACGCAGTTTGCAGTTCTCTACCCGATCTTATTTTTGTGAATCAATTTTTCACGAGGTTTCTCTCATGCCCCTGCTCAATGTCGATAAAGCGCTGCGTTCTGTACGTAAGACACCCGTTATCCTACAAACACTCCTGCGTGATGTGACCCAAGAACAAGCGCAAACCGCCACCGACGGATCCGACGGTTGGAGCGTGTTGTTCATCGTCTGTCATCTACGCGACTACGAAACCATTTTTGCGGAGCGCTTAAATCTCTCATTAGCCGAGGACGGCGCACATTATCCGCGTGTCAATAATGACGCTATGATTATCGATCATCGTTACGCGGAACAGGATTTACGGACTGTGTTGACGGATTATGTGCAAAAACGCCAAACCTTTATCGCACAAGTGGAAACGCTGACGGAAGAGCAATGGGCGCGGCGCGGTGTTCATGCCATTTATGGCGAAGGTACGGTGTTGGATTTGGTCTTTAATTCTGCGGTACATGATCTTGACCATCTCGAACAGATTATTCGGGCGTTAGGGATGGCGGAGGTGTAATTTGAGAGTTCGTGTTTATCTCGTGTTCATATTTGTACTTTTTCTGCCTTTTTCGCTCGGCGCACAAGACAACACCGTACCCACAATTCCCGACGTGACCGGACTCCCTGTTCCGCAAGCCGCCGCCGCACTGAATCGGGCGGGATTCCGGCTCGGCACGCAGACCTTCACCGATTCAGAGGTAAGCGCCATCAATAGCGTCAGCGCACAATCGCCAACCGCCGGAGAATCTGCCGAAGCGGGTGCAGCGGTCAATTTGACTGTGCAACGCGCCTTTAATACGCGGTTGGTGTGGGACGAGAACGATTTTACGCTAATCAACGAATCCATTGGGGAACTGCGGCTCGATAACGTACGCTTTGAAAAACATAGTGAAATCCACTCGGTTTTTGACGGGCGCTGGTCGGAGCGGACAATTAACAGCGGCTACTGCGCCCAAATTTGGACGGAACCCGTGCGCGGCGCGAAAGATGTGCTGGGGTGTAATTCCGCACGGTCTACCTTATGGCTGACGACGGCTAACACAGAAGAGCATTTTTGGCTCGGCGGGGATGCAACCGCTTTTACCATCCGGCAAGACCTGATCCCACGTGGACTGTGCGAAGTTGCGTTGCTCGAATGTCGGCTGTATCTCGCACCGGGGATCGTTGCGCCGGATGTGACGGAGTATTTCTATTTTGTGTATACGCCGGAACAATTTTTAGTCATCAATCAATCGATTGACCGTTGGATGCCGACCTATCAACTGACCATCAACGGCTATGCGCTCGGCTCACCCGTGAATTATGATTTGACCAATGTGATTGGCGATGTTTTTTTGCTCGCGCCAGAGCAGTGTTTACAGTTTGTGCCGACTGTGCTTGACGAAACCACCTTATCCGAACCGTGTGATTTAATTGCTTCCACCGCAACCGATACGCTATTTTGGGCATCTGGCTTTGAACTCATCAGCCCCAGCGATGGGGAAACGCGCACTTGTCCGCCGCCTATATCAGGTCAACTGACGATTTGCCTGCTGCCGCGCTGAGTTACTCTATCGTCGCGTTTTTGACCTGTTCAACATGGATGACACCATCTTCATAGACAAAGCTGCCTTCGATGCGGACGGCAGCGCCGACTTCAATTTGAGCTAGTGTAACTGCGTCCTCAAGGACAATCGGTGTGTCATAGATGGTGACAATGCTGCCATTGATCGCTGTAACGCGCCCCTCAACCACCATCGTCGTCGGCAAGACAGTTTCCCCGCCGGATTGTGTGAGTACAAATGCACCTACGCCTGCTGCCAATAAAATCACGAGCAGCAAAATCAATGGTAAAGGACTGCGCTTTTTACGCGGTCTCTGATTCTTCTGGATAGCGGCTTCGAGTTCTTGCGGACGGACGACGGGGGTCGCCGACTCAATTTCAGAGATAGGCTTCCAGGCTGTAACGGTCTTTTTGACAGGGGCAGGCGCTAGGTCTGGTTCGCTGGCAGAGGGGGGCTTTGCTGGAAGCGGATTGGCTTTACGGAATTTTTCCACCTTCGCGGGAATCTCGATCATGGATAAACGCAGCGGTGGCGACGAGGGCGTGGTTTCCGGCTTTTTGCGCGTGGCAGGTTTACTGCTGGCGGTGGCGGGACGTGTCGCCCCGCTGTCCTCTTTAGCCTGCTTGACGGCATTTTTGAGCGCGGCGGCGAACTTTGCCCCGGTTTGATAGCGATTCTCTGGTTCTTTCGCCAGCGCGATTTCTAATAAAGGGATAAAGGCCGGGTGCAAGTTGGGATTCAACTTCAGCGGATCAGGCGGCGAATCGGTGATATGCGCCATCGCAATTTGCATCGCGCTGCCTTCGTTAAACGGGACACTCCCGGTCAGCATCTCATACAAGATCACGCCGAGCGAATACAGATCGCTTTGTGGCACGACTCCTTTTGACCCAATGGCTTGTTCCGGCGCGATGTAATGCGGCGACCCGAAGGCTTCCCCCTTAGAGGCTTCGCTGGTAATCATCGCCAGCCCGAAGTCGGTCAAAATCGCGTCGCCTTTGGGATCAAGCATGATGTTCGACGGCTTAATATCGCGGTGGATCACGCCTTTGCTATGCGCGTAATCGAGCGCTTTGGCGATCTGTGAGAGGATGTCCACTGTAGCGGTGTGCGAGATGAGTTCACCCTCGGTGTGATAATCATGCAGCACCCAGCGCAAATCACTGCCTTCAATATAATCCATCGCCATGTAATACACGCCTTTGACCTGCCCAAAGCGATAAATACCGACGATGTTGGCATGGCGTAATTGGGCGACAGCGCGGGCTTCCTGCTTAAAGCGGTCTTCATAGCGCGGATTATTGCCCTGCTGCGGGTCGATCACCTTGACGGCAGCGTAGCGATGCAAATTCACATCATATGCCCGATAGACCCGCGCCATCCCGCCTTCACCGAGCATTTTCTCGATCTTATACCCGTCAATCTCACGCCCGATAAGCGGGTCAGTATTTTGGTTTTGCATGAAGTCCCTCAGCCCGTACCTGTGCCGCTTGCCTAACTTATTCTACCTAACTTTTGAAATAGGCGTGTTGCGGTATAAATTTTCCCGTAAAAGTTAGCGGTGCTTGCCTTTATTCTCGATTACATCCCGACTAAACACGGTCTCCATAACTTCTCCATACTCCGACTCTATGCTGTTTTACAGGGCATCTATTTAGTTTGGATGTCCCAACTATCCAGTGATGAAACAACATAAAAAGGAGCGTCCAAGTTCATATGAACATAAGAAGACTTTTGCTGGCAACAATGATAGGGGTGATATTGATCCTCACCATCCTTCCGGCGCTGGCGCAAGATACGGGCGTAACGTTCAACGCCGTCGATCTGCGCCCGGATTGCTCCGGCGATGCAGACGGTATGGCGATATTGTTCAAGCAGCGCCTCGGCTGGCTGTATTTCTGGCAGTGTGTAGCTGTGGCGTTCTAGAAACACCTGCGCGAATTCGTAGCGAACCTCCTGAAGCATCGGTTCTTTGTAGGTCTTGTGCCAGTTCCAGGGTGTCACACCTGCCAGCGCTGCTGCATCTTTGCGCGTCACCTGCGTTGTCACGGCATAGAGCGCGACCAGATGCTTGAACGAGTCAGCGTACTTCTCCGCCAGCTTCCGCATGATTTGCTCAACATCAATACGGATGTCGATGTCGGTTGCCCACGTCGCCCACTGCTCAACCGAGTTCCACCAACCGCTTGGCGCTGAAAACCCGGTGATGGTGTGTTCGTCCCAATTGCTGCGCCAATCGTAGCTCATCAGCGCCTCAAGACTGTCGAATTTGTCGTCGTAGTAGCGTAGTGTCGAAATCTTGCA
>DAOTTO010000646.1:0-9733 GCA_034437895.1 Anaerolineae bacterium
CACAAAACGGAGCCCAATGGGACTATCTTGGCACATGCGTTGTCAGAATTTCGACCCCATCATGCCTAATCAACAGACCATCTTCAAAACGCACACCGGTTTCAGTTGGGAAGTAAATCCCTGGTTCCAGCATGATGACCATCCCCGCCTCTAAAGTTTCTTCGTTATAGGGGACAATACGCGGTGACTCATGGGCGGAAGCCCCTACCCCATGTCCAGAGTGATGCGGATACACGGGATAGCCTGCATCCGTAATAAACTGCCGCATTTTCTGATCGACTTCATTGGCTTTTACACCGGGACGGATAAGCGAGATCGCGTAATCCAACGCATTAAGCGCATCCTGCCGCATCGTTTTTTGTCTTGGCGTAAGTTCGGAAGTGTAATAGGTCGCGCAGCTATCGCTCCAATAACCCTGATAATTCGTGCTTAAATCCACAATCAACGACCCATTCGGCGTGATTGGATAATCTAAAGGCCAACCGCCAATGTTGTTTTGGCGCTCACCCACCACACAATCATTGCCAAAGGCGACACGCGCCCCCACCTCACGCTGAATGGCGCTGTGCATCGCCGTCCAAACATCAATTTCGCGCAGTCCGGCCTGAACAACCTCCGCTGCAACTTTATGCCCGATGTCAGTCAATTGAAAATTGCGCCGTAGTTTAGCGATTTCCTCATCGGTCTTTATCATCCGCAGCGGCACAAGCCACTCATCACTGTGAACCAATTCACCGTTAGCGGAAAATGTCGTTTTCAGTATCTCAAAAAGATAAGCTGTTAGATGGTATGTTTCTACGCCGATCTTCCCCATTGAAGCGGCTGATTTCTCAAACAGGCCGCGCAGTACTTCGCCCAAGTTTTCGACAGCTTTCACAGGTTCATCAATCGTATAGCCTGTATAGGTTAAAACTGATCCATCCGATTCTTGTGCAAAAAAAGCTGCGTCAGAGTGTTGTGAATCCAGCACAATCAGCGTAAAGTGTTCATCCTCGTACCAAACCAGACTTGGCCCACCAGCGAATAAATTTAACCCAAGCTGAATCGGCGGCGCATAGCCCGTGAGCCATTTAACACTGTCCAAATGCGCGAAAAGGGCGCGCTCCACGCCTTTGGATTTCAACATCTCGATTGTTTTTTGGCGCTGCTGCTGGTGCATGGTGATCTTCTTTCGTGCCAACCATTTAAAATCGCTGGCCTAAAACGTCTGAAACCAATTTTCTGCCAGCGCAGGACTGCCTATTTTGTCCATCCACGACGTACCGTATAAATTACAAATTGCGGTCAATGCGCTCATCCGTGCTTTGCCTGTCGTTGCAAGGAATTGCTGGAGCGCTTCACCTGTAAGTGGCAGTGCCTCTGCCCAAACCGCCCGACCTACCATCACCCCGCTTGCGCCAGCTTTGCAGGCGAGAATGGTTTGCCGGAGGAAAATATCATAGGTTACGCCTGCGCTCAGGATCGTCCAAGGGACTTCACTGGCAGAATTTAACTCATCCAGCGCATCTGCCCAAACCGATTCATCGGGCTGCTGCTTAACATCCAGCGGAAATTCAGCTTTGAGGATGTCGATCCCGCGTGCCGTAAAATGCCGCACGGATTCAATCACCACCTGCCGCCGCTCCTCATTGGAAAGCGAATTTTGAGGGTCGAGAGAATAACCAATCGGTTCAAGGAAAAACGGGATACGGTGAACTTTGCATTGTTCGATAATGGAATCCACGAGGTCTGTCTGAAATTGGGCATTTTCCGCGTCTGGATGAAAATACAAAAGCAGTTTCACCCCACTGCCGCCTGCACTTTTGATTTTCGACACATCCCAATTTTCGATAAAGTTCGTCAAGCGTTGGCTTGGATGTGGCGTGTAATCCGTCACCTCTAACGGTGATAGCAGCCCCTTCCCTCCGGAAATGCCGCTTTGGGTAAAGGCCGCAAAGCCATATTCGGGATCAGTCAATACAGCGGTGGCCTCATCCGCAAGGTGATGGATAATGGCGCGTTTGAGTTCGATTACGTCCTGGCGTGTGATGGGTTTCTCTCGCGCTTTTTCCATATCCGTCAACAAAACGCCGCGATGGTCAATCGCCAAAACCGAGAATAGCCCTTTTGTAGTGCTGCATTGGCGCAAATGGCGATAGGTCGCAAAATCACTGGTCATTAAAATCCACCCTGACTTTCAATAAAAGCGGTCACTTGCTCATGGGTTGGCATGTCATTGGCGCAAGCATGGCGCGTGACGATAATCGCCCCGGTGGCATTGCCGAAACGAGCACACTTTGCCCAATCCCAACCACTTAAATAACCAAAAATAAAACCGGATGCCCACGCATCCCCTGCCCCCAACACGTTTAATACTTTAACTTTAAATGGTTTGGCGACATGCGAACTCCCGTCAGGCATAAAAATTTCTGAGCCTGCCTGTCCGCGTTTGACGGCAATGGCCTTCACTTTGACTGCTGCTTGTATCAAAATGTGTACCGCTTTTTCAACATTTGCTTCATCCGCCGCAGCGGTAATTTCGTCTTCTGTGCCAATCACAATATCGACCAGCGGCAGCGCACTCCGCATATTCGCGCCATACGTCCGCAAATCACGCCAGAGCGTCGGGCGTTTATCCAAGTCGATTATCACATCAACGCCTGCGTCCCGCGCCCGTTCCATCGCTGCCAGATTTGTACTGCGTGAGGGTTCAGCGCTAAAATTCGTCCCCGCGACAAATAATACCCGGCTGTGCTCCATCGGCACACGCGCAAGATCGTCTAAGGTGAGATAAAGATCAGCCGGATCAGGCCGATAATACACAAGTGGAAATTTATCCGGCGGCAAAATGCTTAAAAATGCCAATCCAGTGAGATGCTCTTCATCATGCACCACATAATCGGTATGAATACCTTCAGCCCGCATAAAATCCATTACACCATCGCTGAGGCCATCCGTACCGATACGGCTAACCATCGACACACGCAGACCTAAGCGGCGCGTCCCAACCGCCACATTCGTCGGGCAGCCACCAGCATACACATTAAAACTTTTGACCTTCGCAAGTTCCGAACCAATTTCATTGGCATAGAGATCAATCGCCAGCCGCCCTAAAGAAATGACATCAAAACGTTTTTCGTCCATTAAAATCATCTTTTTCGCATTACTTCTCGAATAAAATAAGTTACGCAATCGATTGCATAATTCTAATCCGTCTGTTATGATCGTGCAAATGAATGGTTTTGCTTTATTAAAAGGACGTTTTTTATGAAGGCTGTGATGAAAGTCGCGGCAGGCGTTGGCAACATCGACCTGCGCGATATTCCTGAGCCAGCAGTGCTGCCGGGGCAGGTAAAAATAAAAGTCCAAGCGGCAGGCATTTGCGGGACAGATTTACATATTTACAAAGATGAATTTCGTTCCGTTCCACCTGTCGTATTGGGACATGAAATTTCTGGCGAAATCGTAGAAATCGGTGAGGGCGCAGGCGGAATAGACATTGGCGCTCGCGTAACGACAGAAACTTATTTTTATACCTGTGGCGTTTGCCGTTTTTGCCGCAGCGGACAGAATAACCTATGCCTGAATCGCAAGTCGATTGGATCAGCGGTCAACGGCGGTTTTACCCAGTACGTCGTCGTTCCGTCTAAAAATATTCATCGCTTACCCGAAAATGTAGATTTTCATGCAGGCGCATTAACCGAACCGCTGGCTTGTGTGGTGCATGGTGTCCTCTCGACACCGACTGTCGCACCGGGGGATATTGCCGTTATCGCGGGACCCGGCGCGATTGGCTTACTTGCGCTGCAAGTCGTTAAAGCGGCTGGCGCAACCGTAGTCATGCTCGGCACAGATGCGGATACCCATCGTATGACGCTTGCCCGTGAACTCGGCGCGGATTATGTCATCAATGTGCAGCAGGAAAATCCTAAAACGCTGATTCAAGACATCACGCCCGAAGGATTAGGCGCAGATGTCGTTTATGAATGTTCCGGCGCAGAGCCGGCTGCCTCTCAATTATTGGAATTGGTGAGGCGGCGCGGGCGTTATGTTCAGATTGGGCTGTTCGGTAAGCCTGTCGCATGGGATTTGGATCAGGTTTGTTACAAAGAACTGATTGTGACAGGCAGCAACGCCAGCATTCCGTCGGCATGGGTACGTGCGATCCAATTGATGAAAGCGGGATTAGTGCAGACCAAGCCTCTCATCACCGATGTTTACGACGTGACAGCGTGGCAAGATGCTTTTGATGCCTTCGAGGGCAAGCGCGGCATCAAAATACTGCTCCAACCTGTAGGCTAGAAAGGCGCGATGATGAGGCTTAAAGGCAAAGTCGCGCTGGTTACAGGGGCAGCTAATGATCGCAGTATTGGCTGGGGGATCGCAAAATCTTTAGCCGAGGAAGGCGCGGATGTTGTTGTAAACGACATCGCTCATACCGATGAACTCGAAGCTCGCGCCAACGATATTCGAGCGATGGGCTGTCGTGGACTTGCTGTAGCCGCTGACGTGACGCAGCAGACACAAGTCGACTCGATGTTTGAACGCACAGTACAGGAACTCGGCAGAGTCGATATTGTCGCCAGTAATGCAGGCATCATCCGCTGGGAAAGATTTCTGGATATTACGCCAGCAAATCTCCGTCTCATTGTGGATGTCAACCTTAAGGGGAATGTTTACGTCTGTCAGGCAGCGGCGCGTGAAATGATAAAACAAGGCGAGGGGGGGCGGATTATCCTCACATCATCTGTGCAATCGGATGTCCAATTCCCGATTAATCCGATTTATGGCGCGACCAAAAAAGCCGCGCATTCCTTCGTTGGCACACTGGCGCTGGAACTCGCTCCTCATAACATCACGGTCAATCATATCGGCCCTGGTTGGGTGCGCTCGGCCTTGAATGATCCCGCGCCGGGGTTGCAAACGCCGCAAGCCATCGAGCAGCAGCGATTAGTGGTTCCTTTAAAACGCGACGGATGGATTTCCGAAATGGGACGGGCTGTGGTCTATTTCGCCTCGCCAGATGGCGCATATACGACAGGTGCATTTTTGCGGATTGATGGTGGATTGGGCATCAGCAAATATTCTTAATAGCTCTCAGTAATTTTGGTAAAAATGATTGATTTATCCAATAAAACAATTTTAGTGATCGGCGGCATTCATGATTTAGCGCTCGGTGTCGCGCAAACGCTGCAATCCGCAGGCGCGGAAATTATTCTAGCCGTTCATCAAGATCAATTAGTCGCCCCTCAACTTCATGCCCGTGTGCAACCTGTAACTTTGCATGATCCAATTCAATTGAGTCAGCAAATTCAAGCGATGGGCAAACTTGATGGAGCCATTTTAAGTCCGAGTTGGTTCAACTTTAACAGCTTTCTGGACACAACCGCAGCGGATTGGGACACGGCACTGGCGCAAAACTTTGAAAATATGACTTATGCCGCGCAAGCTATCGCCCGTCATTTGATTGCTCAAGGTAAGGGCGGGCGACTCATTTTTCTCTCGTCTGTTGCGAGCATCATGCCATTGGTTGAGACGAGCATCGTGGGAACATCGCTCACCGCGTTGTGGGCGTTAGCCAAAATGGCGGCAGTTGACTTAGGCCCACATGGAATTACAGTCAATGTCGTCGCCGGGGGATGGATCGAAGCAGAATGGACAAAACCCTATTTGCATCCCACTGGGCGCAGTTACATCCAAGAAGGCATCCCCTTAGGACGAATCGGCATACCGCAGGATATTGGCAATCTATGTTGTTTCCTTGTGTCGGATTTAGCCGCTTATATCACAGGCGCAATCATCCCTGTCGATGGAGGTTATCTGCTCACGCCAGCGGAACAAGGTCATTCGCCTTATCCTGAAAAAATCGACGTTTAGGATTCAAAGTAATCGCTATGCTTGCTCGTTCTGTTGCGAAGCCCACAGCGCCGCGCCAATTGCCCCTGCATCGCCGCCTAAGCTGGCATAAACGACCTGCATCCGGTCAATGGGTACAGTATGGCAGCGTTCACGAATAGCTCTCAGGATGGGCTGCATAATCCAATCGCCCATATTGGCGACTCCGCCGCCGATAATGACGCGATCAGGCGCAAGAATCGTCACCACATTCGCGATTCCAGCCCCGATGATTTGCCCCGCTTGATCTAAAATATCAATCGCAATCGCATCACCCAATTCGGCAGCCCGCATAATCACTTCGGGCGTGATGCGATTTAGATCAAAATCGGCTAATTGACCAATCTTGGTCGTAATCCCTTGCATAACGGCTTTCGCGCCCATCGCTGCGATGGCTGGCCCGCTGCCATAGCCTTCTAAGCCTCCCCGATTGCCGCTGCCATCTGGGTTGCCATTATACAGGATGGTTTGATGTCCAAATTCGGCGGCGGAAGCCCCTAATCCCAAATGAAGCCGACCATTCAGCGCAATCCCGCCCCCAATCCCTGTGCCGAGGGTAAAACAGACAACCGTTGCTGCACCTCGACCCGCGCCGAGGGTGGCTTCTGCCAATGTAAATGCCCGTGCATCATTCACCAATGCAACCGGACGATCTAACAGATTTTGCAAAATACTGACGACAGGCTTGCCATACCATTCTCCCGGCATATTGGGCAGCATCAAAGTACATCCCGCGTCGAGATCAATCGATGCAGGCACACCCAATCCAACAGCCACGATTTCAGTCAGGGCAAGACTTTGTGCGATACAAACATCGCGGACAACTTGCGCGATGCGGCGCAAAACCGCATCGGGTCCTTCCTTCGCTTCTGTCGGGACGACTCGCTGCCCGTAAATTTTTTCTGTTTGTGTATCAAAGAGTACGGCGGCAATTTTCGTGCCACCCAAATCGATGCCGATGTATTTCCCCATAACCTGTTTTCCAATGTTGAGTTAAGCGCTGTGAAGGGTAAGCGCTCGCGCCGGATTGCGGATGAGCATATCCATAATGATCGTTTCATTCAACCCGGCATCGCGCAGCATGGGGACAAAATGCTCAGATAAATATGTCAGACCGGGTTTTCCGCCATAACCGGGGTAATTGGATTTCCGCGCCAGATCGCTGGAAAGCATGATTTGCTGACCAAAACCTGCTTCGATCAAACGCAAGATAAAATCCACGCGGGTCTCATCAGGATAATATTTTGTCTTGCTGATCTGGTCAAAACCGAAGTAAACGCCAAGCCGCGCCAAAGCTAGATGCAGTTCCCAATCCAAGTTGCGGTCAAGATGCCCGATGAGGATGCGTGAGGGGTGAACGCCTTCTTTTAACAGCATCGCAGCTTGTTCCAGCGCCATCGTCCCCATTTCGGTATGCGTAGAAATAAGTGCGCCAGTTTTGTGATGCGCCATCGCCGCCGCCCGAAACACTTTTTCTTCATTCGGCGTAATCTTGTTCAGGCTGGATGCAGCCTTAATCACACCTGCACGAACACCCGTATCCTCAATCCCAATTTCGATTTCATGTACAAAACGCTCGGCAAGGCGTTCAACTGTTTCATCAGATACAAATGGCGCGGCAAACTTTTCTTTCAAAAATCCCGTGACGCAGATGATGTGTACGCCAGTCGCTTCGGAAAGTCGTTTTAATCCAGCGGGATTGCGATGGTAATCAATCGGGGTCATCTCCACCAACGCCCGCCCACCCGACTGATAAAAATCCAACAAATCGCTTTGGGCAGCAGATTCGCTGTCCAGCACGAGATCAGGTTCTTCCGTCGCGTAAGGCTCAGGCGGAATCGCCAGTAAATGTTCATGGGGATGACAAAAACCAAGTCCATCCGGCGCGATATCGCCTAGAACGGTACGAATGATAGACATGGTTAGATTACTGCTCCAACTTCGCGTAGTTGATCTTGCAGCACGGACAAATTCACTTCACGGGGTTGCACATTTTCATGGGTCGCAATCACGGCTGCGATTCCTGCCGCCTGCCCCATCGCCATACACTGCCCCATACTCCGCACCGAGGCATGAGCATCATGATCGGCGGAAAGGCAGCGTCCCGCCACCAACAAGCCCTCTACTTTTTGCGGCAGCAAGCAGCGATAGGGAATATCATACGTCTCGCCTTCCGGCAAATATTCCCATTTCGTATCATTCCCAGCGTGATGATCTTCAATCGGTGCGCCACACTTAGCCACTGCATCCTCAAATTTTGTGGCTGCCAGAACATCCACCCGTGTCAAGCGATATTCCCCATAAATGCGGCGGCTTTCGCGCACACCAATCTGATGGCTTAAACCGCCAAGCTCGGCATGTTCGTAACCGGGAACGCGATCCACCAAAAAGCGGGTATATTCTTCTGCTTGCTTGCGTCCTTCGATTTCAGCGGCAGTCAATTGTTCGGGATCAGTCGCATCAACATCGCCCACACGAGTCATATTAGTTGCCATCACCCCCGCTAACGGTGTGATATGGATGCTCCCTTCGCGGCGCGGCAGTGCATATCCGTCTGTGATCGCCTGCGCCATCAATTCATGCAAAGCCGCTTTTTTGACAGTCTGCGCCCGTGCCACATCGACATTAATCAGCTTGAACGTTGTCGTCAGCGATTGCACCGGGCTGTCCGCCGCGCTTTCATAAGGAACGCCAGCCGCTGCTGCTACATCCGCATCACCGGAGGCATCGATCACGACTTTTGCCTTTAGCCGGATAAATCCGCCCTTACCAACGGCAATCACGCCAGTCACGCGCTGGCCTTCCATGACGACATCCACGACAAAGGTGTGATACAACAGCTTCACACCTGCCGCACAAGCCAGCGTCTCCCAAACAATTTTGAGTGTTTCCGGGTCATAAGTAATGCCTTGTCCCGCGCCGTAAGTATTCGGACGCAGCAGAGCTTTTTTCCGCTTCATCAATTCATCCACGACCAAATCTGGTACACCGCCGACGACTTTAAACGGTTTTTCGCCGGGTGTATAAAAGCCATAAAAGGTATCAAGCACCTGCGTACTGATTCCGCCCATAAAGCCGTAACGCTCAATGAGCGCAACCGACACGCCTTGTCGTGCAGCAGTAATCGCGGCAGTCGCCCCGGCTGACCCACTACCAATCACAAGCACATCGGTTTCCCATAAATCGTGTACCGGAGCACTGTAAATATCCATATTTAGCCTTTCTAACGGATGGCTTCGGCGGCAGTGGCTAGTGCGCTGAATCGTTCTGGCGTGATTTCGACATCAAAAACGGCGCTCACAACTTCTGCCCAACCTTCAAGAAAATAAATCCAACCGTCTTCGATGGTCAAATGCTGCATTTGTGCTTGTGCTTTCGCTTGATGGAGAAAATCGAGTTCGCCGCGATAGTTGAGTTCCCATGCGATGCCGTTTTGCGGAAAAATACCCACATCTGTGATCGGGGAACCGGGAGTATCTTTACCCATCCCTGTCGCGTTAATCACCATTGAATGTGGCGGGAGCGCTACCATCAAGCGGTCATTTTGAAGCGGGTCTTGGTTGCATACAAATTCAAATTGGATGCCGGAAACAGGTAGGCTCGCTACCAAACTTTTGAGCGTATCCAGCTTGCCTTGGCTCCGATTGACGATCACCATCCGGCGCGGACGATCTACCTGTGTTGTATGCGTCACAAAATGTACTGTAATCGCAACTGCAGAACCGCCCGCGCCCAAACACAAAATGTCCGCTTGATGCTCGTTCCAATAGCCTTCTGGAATGAACATCTTCATAGATCGTGCCGATGTCACAGGGTCAACTGCATGACCAATCAGTCGATTATCTCGCTTATAAATGCA
>DAOTTO010000647.1:0-2874 GCA_034437895.1 Anaerolineae bacterium
GGTTTAAAAACCCCTGAAGGGGTTAAGTAAAAAGGTTCTTTAACCTCTTTAGAGGTTTCCAGATTGCGCGTAGCTCTGGGTTTTGAACCCGGAGCGGCTGGCTGCGTAAGGTGAGTTACTTTTTTAGAATTAAGGCCGACTCAAAAGCGGTGCTGGACAAGACGTGGTAAAATATAGTGACTAAGAAGACGGCGCATTTGTGCCGCCTGGTGGAGGATTTTTCTGTGATTAAGTGTCCAGAATGCGGGCGAAACAACGAGGACACGGCGAAGATCTGCATTTACTGCGGCACAGCGCTGGTTGACCTTGTACGAGAGATAGCAGCCACTCGGTCTTTTAACGATACTGACTTTGAAGAAGGTGTGCCTAAATGGGGATCTGCGCGGTTTAATGCCCGCATGAATCTGATTATCAGTGTGGAAAAAACCGCCAAAGCGATGATCTTTGACGCGGAAAACATTGAGGAATTGGTGATTGGGCGGATTGATCCTGATACTAATGAAGTCCCCGAAATTGATCTAACTCCCTACGGCGGGTTAGACAAAGGGGTTTCGCGCCGCCATGCCGCCGTAATCCGCAAAGATGGCTCGCTGCAAATTGTGGATAACGGCAGCCCCAATGGGACATTCCTAAACGGTCAGAAGTTAGTCGCCAATCAGCCGCGTGTGCTGCGTGATGGTGATGACATCCGTTTGGGACATTTGGTTATTCGCATTACCTTCCAAAAAGCCTGACCCCGGCGGCCATGATGACCGCCAGTCAGATAACACTCACTAATGAAGAATGGCTTGCGGCCTTAACCGGAGACGGCGAAACGCAAGCGACTGCCATTCAAGACCTGCGGGGACGCTTGCAACGCAGCATCTTGTATTATCTCACCCAAGAACGGAGCGATCTACGCGATCTTTCCGGGCAAGAATTAGGCCACATGGCGGATGATCTGGCGCAAGACGCAACACTGCGTGTGATGGATAACCTTGCCAATTTTCGGGGCGAAAGCCAATTTACGACGTGGGCAAATCGCATCGCTGTGCGGATGGCGATTAGTGACCTGCGCCGCGCCCGTTATAAAGATTTCAGCTTAGATGATTTGACGGCGGATGGGGATCTTGCGCCGACAACCACGATTAATACCAACAACGGCCTAAACTCCACGCCGCCCAATCCTGAAACAGCAGTGGAACGCTCTGATGTGCTGGTGCGGATTAATCGGGCGCTGGAAGAGGCGCTCACCGAGCGTCAATATCAAGCCTTAGCAGCGGTGGCGCTGCGGAATGTGCCGATGGATGTAGTAGCGGAACAGATGGGGACGAATCGGAATGCGCTGTATAAGCTGCTGCACGATGCCCGTCGTAAGCTCCGCGCCTATTTAGAGACACAAGGCCTGTCGATGGACTATATGCTGGATTTATTTCATTAGTTTCACGCGCTTAGGCAGTGTTAGGATAAACCTCTCAACCAACTGCCCATTTGAAATGGGCATGATGGTTTCTCCTTTTAGATCAGCCCTTCGCTTTTTAAGCCATTCAGCGCTTCCGCGATTTTGGATTCTATATCGCGGATTTTGTCGTACACGATGCACTGATGCCCTTCGAGCCGTGCTTCATGACCCTTCTGAAGGATGAGGATCGTCGGGCGGGCTTTGCCCCATGCGTAGCCGACCTGCAAATAAACAGTTGGATCCGCGCCTGTCAAATCGGCGACGACCACCGCCGCCGAGTCGATGCGGCTTTTCGCTTGGGTCAGCGCGTCTTCATTCATCGTTTGATGATCGAGCCGTTCACATAACAATCCATGTGCGTGAACAGGCGATTGAATCCCATAATAAAAGACATCATCCAACGTATCATTGGCTGGCATAGCGACGTAGACGCTGGTGCGCGGTTGCGTTCCGGCGGTTTCAATCGCACTCCCATCAGGCTCGGAAGAATCGCCTTCGGGACTGATCGACAAGCGATAACCCCAGTCGTTCTTCAGCAGTTCGGCGTAGGATGCTTCGTCCAAATGCGGTTGTAACGCCTCTCGCAGCCGTTTTACCCGATCTCCGTTCCACTCTACAATGGTGATTTTTTCCAGCGCAGACGGAAACTCCGAACTTTCCAGCGCGTCCATATAACCTGCAAATTGTGATAGAAGCGCCTCAACTTCATCCAGGCCGAAGTTGGGGCCATGAATCGTCATGGCGAGATGGCGCGTTTCTGGGGCAATCTCTCCCAATACGCCGAGTGTTTTTGTTGCAAGGTCGCGTATGAGTTGATAGGTAATCAGGCGCGGCCCCTCCATCCCATAAAAAAAGACATTGTGCGCGGCAATCGCTCCCAAAGTTTCGACATACGCATATTCGCCTATCGCTGGTTGCAGTTCTGTTTGTGCAATCCCAGCCACAGCCGCCAATTGAAGCGCCACCATCATATCCGCGCCGCGAAATTCCCGTGAATACTTAAGTGCAACCACATCGGCTTCAATTTTTCTGATGTCGCCTTGCTGGATGGTGAATTCGATGGGTTTAGCAAAGGACGCGGGCAAATGGGCTTGTAACCGCCCGATGAATCGCGCCGATAACTTGGCATGTAAGCCAATGCGGAAGTCTTCATATTGAATATTCGCCAACCGTGACCATGAGTCGCCCGTCAGCAGCACCGGATAGATCGGCTTCTTTTTGAGTTCGGCGCGCAAAATCTCGCGTTCCACCCAATCCGATTCCTCAGCATGAGGCGACATAATCACCAGAAACGCGGCACAGACATCAATGTTGCTCTCGATGATCTTCCACCAGCGTCCGCCGGATTCGATGCGTTCCTCATCAATCCACACGCGCAGGCCGCTGCTTTCCAACAGTGTCCGCAAATAGCGGGCGAAGTCGATGTCTTGCTT
>DAOTTO010000648.1:0-6572 GCA_034437895.1 Anaerolineae bacterium
GGAACGGGTTGAGCGTTCTTGTTTGAGAAGATTAAGCGCGATGTGCTGTAAAACCGCTAGATTTTCGGGAGCATGGTCTTTGTGAACGCGATTATGGTCTTGAGCAAAAGCCACATCCAAGACCCAATGCAAGTCATTTTCAATATGCCAATGGTCACGACAAACCGCTAGTGTCTGCCGAGCAGTGGGGTTAAGACTGGAGATAAAGTAGCGCGTTTTGGTGGTCGTTTTACCGTTCAATTGGCGATGTGAGACAACTTTAACCAAACTGTGCAAATCTTTCCAGTCAGGATAACGGCGCACATAGGTTAAATATTCGGGTTTGGCGACGACCCAACACTCTCGAATTTCAAGCCGTGCATGGTTTTTATTGACAGTTCTAGAGTAACCTGAGTTTCGGATAGTGTTTTCATTCTATCCCCACCCCTAAATCCCCTCTCTACGAAGTGGGGAGGGGACTTAAAGAACCATTGTGAACCGTTTTTCTCCCCTTCGCCATTGCATGGCGAAGGGGTCGGGGGATGAGGACATTATAAAAGTTAATCAAGGTAAGCTATCCAAAACTGAGGTTGTATAATCCGTCTTTTGCACATGGCACATCTTTTGAACCGCGCATTTGTTTGCCATCTATGGCGACCACTTCACCGCTTGTTACCGACCTAAACTGTCGCACCCACCCTAAAAACCGTTTTTGAAAGGCTTGTGGGTCAAGAAATCGAAAGACACGCCCAAACGTGTCATGTGAAGGGATGCCATGCGGTAAGGCAATTCGTGTTTCGAGCCATGCTTGTTTCGCTTTCCCATAGGCTTCAATGTCTACCTAATTGTCTGCCCCGCTGATTGCTCCACATATTGCAATAAATAAAATACTCATCAGCGCATGGTCTTGATTTCGTTCACTGCGTGGATCAGGTCAATCTTTGAATGAATCGATTAGGCTGTTAAGTTCATCCTCTTGCATGGTGACGTTCTGCTTCCTTCTGCTTTTGTCACCATTTTCTCCCCTTCATCCCTTTTCATGCAATCGCCCTACGGCTGACACTTCCATCGTTGCGCGGATTTCATTTGTCGCGGCTTGACGATGCGGCAAGAAGGCATGGCGGAACACCCGCAGCGCAATCCCTGGAGCCAGCAGTGATGTCGGCGGCTTGAGTAAATGCATCGCTTCGACAAAACGCCGCCCGATCACCCCATCATACGGCATCGCCAGCGCTACAAGATCAAAATATTTGTGAATCATGCGCGAGGCAAAATCCGGTTTCGCGCCTTCCACATCGGGATAACGCATGTCTTCGCTGGTCGCCATCAGCCAGGGGCCTTGTGTCAGTTTGTACAATGCCTTTTGGAATTGTGCCGCAAAGCCTTTGAGATTCCGCACATCGCGGCTGGCGATCAACCTGCCCAATTCCACCGCTTCCAGCGCCGATGTCGTCATACCCTGCCCATAAACCGGATTTAAAGCGCAGGCCGCATCCCCGGTAACGATGAAATTTTCGGGCCGGCGCGTGAGTTTTTCGTAGTGGCGCATCCGGTTTTCCAGACGACGATACCCGTAAATCGGGCTGACAGGCTTGGCATCTTTAATCCACTTATAGATGTTCGGCGTTGCCAAGCTGGCAGCGAATTCCAGAAAAGCATCATCGTCGGTGGAAGGATAATCGGCATTCGAGCCGATCAACGTCACCACCCAGCGATTGTCTTCCACTTCCATCAAGCCACCACCGCGATATAACCCTATTGGGGCGCGGGGTTGGACGACATACGTTGTCCCTTTGAACGGTGCATTCGCAGGGCGCTCATACCAGCGGGTCGCATAACCCGCACGGGCATTAATCACGGTTTCTTTCGGTGCACTATAACCGATCTCCGTCAGCCATTCAGGTGCTTTAGAAGAACGTCCGCTGGCATCTACCACCAGATCGGCATAAAGATCACGAGTCGATTTATCGGCGCGAGACAGCGTAGCAATACCCGCTACAACGGAGCGATCTTCATTCGTCAGCAGGCGCTCGACCCGTGTCTCCGGCAGAAATTCAATAGTGCTGATGGTGTTCACCCGCCGCCGCACCAGCCATTCGAGCGAAGCACGGGCAAAGGAATTGCTCTTAATATCACTCTCGAAGTGTTTAGTGTAACCACCCGTCGAGACAAAATGGGTGTCTTTGCCCCATGTCATCGGAACCGCGCCTTCATCCAGCATAGCCTCGTTAAAGCCGGGGAACATCTCTTCCATGATGCGCTGCCCCTTTACGAGCAGAGTATGCAAGTGACGCGCCTGCGGAACGCCTCCGCGAAAATTGGCACTCTGCGGGAGTTGGTCACGCTCGATGATGGTCACATGGTCAAAATGATCGCTCAAAACGCGGGCGGTCAAAAGTCCCGCCATACTGCCGCCGATAACGATGGCGTGGGTTGGTTTGGTCGTGGTGATGTTTTCGGTCATCTTACCTGCTCCATATAGCACGTTGAGTAATACTACGTTTCGTAATAACGATATGCCCGTTTTGAGGTAGGGTCAATTAGTATTTTTATCCTATTATAAGGCGCGTTTTGTTTAAATTCAACTGCATTTGATGGCTTTAATCTTATTCTATAAAGCGCATCTCTTGCCCACAAAGCGCGAGTCAACTATACTAAGAACGTTGCGTAATATATCGCTGGAACACTCACACGAAACGGAAGAATCATGAAAGAGAAGGCTGTTCGTGAACTGACCGCGCTCGAATATATTGTGTTGGGGTTAATCAGCTTCCAACCGCAGTCGGGTTACAGTATCGTGACCTATTTTGAAGCCGGAACTTCTAGTTGGAGCGCCAGCCCTGGCTCAATCTACCCTATCCTTAAGCGTCTGGAAAAACAAGCCATTATCGAAGGTGAGGTGGAGACGGAACACGAGACACGTCCCCGCAAAATCTACCGCCTCACGCCTCATGGTGAAACGCTGCTGGATGCGTGGCTGCATGAAATCCCTACGCTGCGCCCTTTTTATGAACAGCGCGAATTAGCAATGTGGCGCTTTCAGTTTATGGAAAAACGCCTCAATATTCACGAAATCCTTAAATGGCTCGATAATTATATGGATAACGTCCGCTATGCTGATGCGATCAATGCGGTTTACAACAGCGGCATCACACAGGCATGGGCGGAATTGGGCGAGGAATCTGTCCACCGTCAACTAGCGATGGAGGCGTATGTGATGGAACTGAACGCCATCCGCACATGGATTGAAATGGCGCAAATGCGGCTGAAGATGATCGCCCATCGCACCGGGGAATTTAAAACGATTGACCCCCCAAGCAGAAGTTCACATTAAAAAGATACATTTTATGCGAAATGAAATTGAGAATAAGGTCTAAGAAACCCTTCTTGAACTATAGAAACAGAGAGAAAATATAGTCAAGTGAGGGGATAATTCATTTTTATCGCATAAAAGTGAGTTTTTGCCCGTTATGACGCAAGATCACATAGATGACGACGGGTGCGCCGAGGAGTGCCGTTACAGCGTTCAACGGCAGAATCAGCCGACTTCCCGGCAGTTCTGCGATTAATGCCGCGATCAGCGCCACAATCGCGCCCATCAAAATGGTTCCCGGCATCAAAACGCGATGATCGGATGTGCCAAATAATCCCCGCGCCAAATGCGGCACGGCTAACCCTAAAAAGCCAATCGGCCCACAAAATGCCGTCACTGCCCCCGCTAAAAGCGCTGTTGTCACTACAATCACCAGCCGTGTCCGCCGGACGTTTAAGCCCATGCTGCGAGCATAAGATTCGCCCAAAAGCAGGGCGTTGAGAGATTTCGTCAGCCCAATGGATAAGCCTAATCCGGTGATAACGACAGGCGCGAGAATCTGCATCTGTCCCCATGTTACGCCGCCGAAGCTGCCAAACGTCCAATTAATATACGCTTGTACCCGTTCCGGCAGGTTAAAATACAAAAGCAAGCTGACGAATGCGCTCGTCATATACCCGAACATCAAGCCGAGGATGAGCAGGGTTACGCTGCTTTGCACCCGCCGCGCCGCGATCAAGACCAGCATCATGACCAGCCCCGCACCGATTGAAGCCGCCGCCGCAAGACTAAAATCCCCAAAAAAACCGAGTCCTGCCAACAGCGTCCCGCCGACTGTTCCTGCCGTAAGCACGACCAGTGCCGCACCCAAACTCGCGCCGGAACTGATGCCCAATACAAACGGATCAGCTAAAGGATTGCGAAACAGCGTCTGCATCATCAAGCCGCCAACCGCCAAAGATGCACCTGCTAGACTTGCGGTGAGGGCTTTCGGCAGGCGAAACTTGAGGACGATGTTCGTCCACGATTCGCGGCTGGCCTCGCCGCCGAGCAAGACATGAATAATTTCTTTGAGGGGGATATTCACCGAGCCAAGCGCAAGACTCACCAAGAAAATCACGGCTAAGATGCCCAAAAGCAGCCCTAATAAGCCCCAGCGAATGCCCACTTTAGGCCAGCGTTGATCGGTCACAAGGCGCGTTTCGGCAGTTTTATGCGGTTGTTCCAGCGTGGTCTGTGCCATTCATACTTTCCAAATTGATCGGGTATAGCGATCATTTTAGCAGTGAACGGGCAAAATAAGAAAGGATTTTCTATGCGGGCAGCGTAAACGTGAAGGTCGTCCCTTGCTCAGGATTGCTGATGACGCTAATTTGTCCGCCATGCGCCTCGACTAAGCCGCGCACAATCGCCAAGCCTAAGCCTGTCCCGCGCTGACCGCCTTCTGACCGCGCCCGCGATGGTTCACCGCGATAAAAACTCTCAAAAAGATGGGGCAAATCGACTGGACTGATGGCCTGTCCGGTGTTATGAACAGTAATTTCGACACCAATCAGAGATTTTTTTGCCAACAGTATGATTTTACCCCCCGCAGGCGTATGGCGCAGGGCATTATCCAGCAGGTTATAAAGGATGCGCTGAATTTTATCCGGCGCGATAAACAGCATATCCACACCATCGGACACTTCGCCGACCAGAATCACGCCGCGCTGTTCGGCCTGTGCGCCGATTGTGCCGAGTGTGTCGGAAATCAAATCACGTAATGAGGCCATCTGCCGCGTCAGCTTTAAATGCCCTGTGTCCAACTGCGCGACTTCAAACAGATCATCGATCAAATGGCTGAGGTGTTCGACCTCTTTTTGGGTGTTTTGGGTGTAACGGGTGATCGTTTGTGGGTCAGTGACGACTCCATCTAAAATGGCCTCATTCATGGCGCGAATCGTCGCCAGCGGAGTCCGTAAATCGTGTGACACCCACGCGATCAAATCCCGCCGCGCCTGCTCCAACTGGCGTTTTTCCTCATCCATAGATTGAAGTGCATCTGCCATCTGGTTAAAGGTTCCGGCAAGCTGCGCCAATTCATCGCGCCCACTTACTGGCAGCCGCGTTTGAAGATGGCCCCGTGCTAAGTGTTGAAATGCCCCAGCGACGTTGTGGATGCGCTCGATTAAGGTCGTGCTGATAAAATACACCGAAATGACCGACACCATCCCGCCGAAGAGGAGCAGTGCTGTCGTGAGCATCAGATCATGATTGCTGATAAACATCAACTGCGCGGTGAGCAAAACATTAGCGAAGATCAGCATCACATTCAGGATACAAGTCGCCAGCAGTGTCCAGCGCAAACTGGTGAACCACTGGGTCATACCGCGGTTGTAGAGAATATAAGCCACGCCAATGCTGCCGCCGCCGCTGGTAGACATAAAGATGAACAAAAGCTCGACATCGCGCTGGGGCGGATTCAACGTCGGGACGACGACCAACATCGCCACAATAAACGCCAGCAGGACGCTTACGATCAGCCAAATAATCGGCATCAGCGGCTTAATCACACTAGGCGGGTTCAAATTTGTAGCCCACTCCCCATACGGTCTGCACATAGGTGGGATTAGAAGGATCAGGCTCGATTTTTTCACGCAAGCGCCGGATATGGACGGTCACGGTGCTTTCATCGCCGTAAAATTCATAGCCCCACACGCGGTTGAGCAACTGCTCACGGGTAAAAACCTGCTGGGGATGCCGCGCCATCAGCCAGAGCAATTCAAATTCTTTCGCAGTCAGCACAATCGAGCGCTCTTTAACCGTCACTGCCCGTCGCAGTGCATCAATGCTCATACTGTTAAAGATGATCGGCTTTTCTGTTTCGTTTTCACCCGGCGGCATGGCACGACGCAGCACTGCCTTAACCCGTGCCACTAATTCACGCGGACTAAACGGCTTGACGACATAATCATCAATCCCTAATTCAAAGCCAGCGATGCGATCCGACTCGCTGCCGCGTGAGGTGAGCATAATAATCGGAATGTCGCCGTTTAAGCTCAACGCCGTAAATTCTTCCGCTCCGCGCAGGGATCGTGCGATGTCGAAGCCATCTAATCCCGGCAGCATAATATCGAGCAGGATGAGATCCGCCTTTACTTCGCGCAGCAGTCCTAACGCTTGAGGCCCGGTTTCGGCCTCCGCGACGGCAAACCCCTCGCGTTCCAGATATTTGCGGACGACCTCACGAATGGTCGCCTCGTCGTCAATGATGAAAATCGTTTGTTGTTTAGCCATAATA
>DAOTTO010000649.1:0-15081 GCA_034437895.1 Anaerolineae bacterium
TCACAATTTGTATCCAATCACCCTTTTACGTTTTGGCCTCAATCATACGCTTCAATTCATAGAGTTTTGTGAGCGCTTGAATAGGACTCAGCGAATCGACTTCAAGGGTGCGAAGTGCATCTAATGCGGCATGAGTGGGTTCTTCGGTGAACAAGCTCATTTGTCCTGGCGAAGTTTTAGGACGAGACCGTTTTAGCTGAGGCTGCGCTGGCTCAATCTCGAAGTTACCGCCTTCGGATTCAAGCATGTGCAGCAGTTCACGGGCGCGTTCTACTACGGGACGCGGCATCCCGGCTAACTGCGCCACATGCACCCCATAACTGCGATCCGCCCCACCCGGCAGCACTTTATGTAAAAAAACAATCTCCTCGCCGCGTTCCGTCACACCCACATTAAAATTTCGTGCGCGAGGCAAAATATTGGGCAGCGCGGTGAGTTCATGATAATGCGTGGCAAAAAGCGTCCGGCAGTTTAAGCGCGGATTATTATGAATATATTCGACCACCGCACGCGCAATCGCCAGCCCATCGTAAGTGGATGTGCCGCGTCCGACTTCATCCAAAATGAGTAAACTTCGTTTGGTACTGCCCGAAAGCAACCGCGCCGTCTCGACCATTTCCACCATAAATGTGCTTTGTCCGGCATGAATTTCGTCTTGTGCGCCGATGCGGGCAAATATCCGGTCTACCAGTCCAATCGTCGCCTCATCCGCCGGAACAAAGCTGCCAATTTGCGCCATGAGCGTAATAATCGCTACTTGGCGGATGTAGGTGGATTTGCCGGACATGTTCGGCCCAGTGATGATGTGGATACGCGACATGCTGTCAAAGTGGGTTTCATTGGGGACGTAACGGATTCCGCCATCAAGCAACTGCTCAACGACGGGATGCCGTCCATCACGGATAATCAACAAGTCGTCATCAGTCAGAATCGGACGAATGTAGCCCTCGCGCACAGCAACATCACCTAACGAAAGAAATGCGTCCAAGTGGGCAATCATCCGTGCTGTATCCAACAAACGCTTGGAATCAGCAGCGAGTTCGACACAAAGCGCTTCAAACAATTGGCGCTCAACCGCCATAATCTGCTCTTCGGCGTTCAAAACGAGGGTTTCATATTCTTTAAGCTCCGGTGTGATATAGCGCTCCGCATTAACCAATGTTTGCTTGCGAATATAATCCGCTGGCACTTTCCCAGTATTGGCATGACTGACTTCAATGTAATAGCCAAAAACTTTGTTAAACCCAACTTTGATCGAAGCAATCCCCGTGCGGCGGCGTTCATGCGGTTCAAGATTAGCGACCCATTCACGGGCATCTTTGCTGGCTTGCAAAATATCATCCAATTCTTGTGCATAGCCAGGACGAATGATGCCGAGGGTATTGAGTGTAGCAGGTGGCTCATCGACCAATGCCCGATTGATTTTGTCACAAATTTCCGGGCAGGCATCAAGTTTACTATGTAGGGCTTTTAGCGCAGGGATAGACTCTATCAAACCGCGTAAAACGGGAATAGCATTTAGGCTGGTTTGTAATCCTGCCAGATCACGCGGCCCCGCCCTGCCAATCAGCAGGCGATTCGTCAGGCGCTCGATATCCGAAATATTTTTGAGCGCTGTTTGAAGTTCAAGCCGCAGTGTTTCATCCGCAGCGAGGGCTTCTACCGCATCTAAACGGGCATTCAGTCGATTTAAATCAAGCAGCGGTTGGTTGACCCAACTACGCAGCAAACGCGCTCCCATTGAGGTTATTGTGCGATCCAGCACATCCAACAAGCTGCCGCGTGTTTGGCGGGCGCGGATGGTCTCGGTGAGTTCAAGATTGCGGCGCGTGAACTGATCTAACACCATAAAATCGTTGGTTGAATAAGCGCGGAGCAGCGTTAATTGGCTCAAACTCGTTTTTTGTGTATCACGCAAATAGCTTAGGAGCGCTCCAGCAGCGGAGGCAGCATGAGACTTGTCATCAAAGCCAAAGCTAGAGAGTGTCCTCACATGAAAGTGATCGCGCAGCATTTGATGAGCAGCACTCGCTTCAAAGCGCCAATCCTGCACCGATGAAAGGTGGCTGCCAGCAGGCAAAGATGCGCCGCGCTGTGTCCAACTTTCAGGCATCAGGACTTCGCGGGGTGCAAGCCGCGCAAGTTCTTCCAATACTTTTACGCCGACTTCTTCACCTTCAAGCTGCGTCGCACAAAATTCGCCTGTCGAAATATCGGCATAGGCAATTCCCGCCTGCCGCCACGTTCCATTCTCTCCTATAGGAACGATTGCCATAATGTAATTCGGTTTATCTTCCGAGAGCAGTTCCGGCTCGGTAATCGTCCCCGGAGTAATCACCCGTGTGACTTCACGATCTACAATGCCGCGTCCGTCTGGCTCACTGGTTTGGTCACAGACCGCAACATGAAAGCCCTTCTCGATCAGACGCGCAATATAATTTTCCGCTGCATGATAAGGCACACCCGCCATCGGAGTGCGCGGCCCATCTTTATTAAAACTGCGTCCTGTGAGCGTTAAATCAAGTTCACGGGCGGCGAGTTCTGCATCTTCGTCGAACATCTCATAAAAATCACCCAACCGGAACATGAGGATGCAATCTGGGTATTGTCGTTTAATGTCCAAATACTGTTGGCGCAGCGGCGTTACACGCGGCATAATTTTTATCCTATATGGTCTTAATGTGCGGGAGTTTCTGGACTTTTTGTGCTATTCTATCAGCGCATTCATGGCGCTTCAACTAAACTTTACTTTTCAGGAGCATTTATGTCTGAAGTTATCATCGGCGTTGACTTGGGCGGTACGCGCATCCGGGCAGGGCGTTTAGACAAACACTTAGAAATATTAGAACGAGTTGAAACCCTTACGCTTGCTGATGAAGGTCTTAAGCCCACCTTAGAACGCATTAAAGCAGAAATTTATAAAGTGCTGCCGCAAGATGGCTCACAAGTCTTGGGAATCGGGGTATCTGCGCCGGGTCCACTTAACCCGGAGACAGGAGTGATTGTGCGCCCACCCAATTTGCTCGGTTGGGAAGATGTCCCATTAGGCGCTATTCTTCAGCAAGAATTTGGCGTTCCCGTTTATCTTGGCAACGATGCCAATTTAGCTGCATTGGCGGAAGTGGCGCGAGGTGTGGCATACGGCTACAAACACGCCATTTATCTCACTGTCAGTACAGGAATTGGCAGCGGCATCGTCATTGATGGTCGCCTTCTGTTAGGGCGCGAAGGATTGGCAGCCGAAGCAGGCCACATGGTCATGGTGGTGGGTGATCGCGTTTCCACGTTAGAAACGGAAGCGGCTGGCCCGGATATGGCGCGGTTAGCCGTAGAACGCATCAAAGCAGGCGAAAAATCTATGATGACCGAGTTCGTAAACAACGATTTAGAAGCCATTACAGGCAGTGTCGTCGGACGCGCAGCACAAGCAGGCGATCCATTAGCCCAAGAACTGATTCAGCACGCCGGCTTTCTTGTTGGCTTGGGAATCGTGAATCTGCTGCATCTTTTTAACCCGGAAATCGTTGTAGTCGGTGGTGGTGTAACACATGTAGGCGAGATGTTATTTAAACCGATGCGCGAAGCCATCCAGAAATATGCCATTGACGATGCTTATTGGCGCGATTTGCGGATAGAAAGCCCGGCACTTGGCGATGATGTCAGCCTAATTGGGGCGGCAGTACTCGTTGCTACACGCGGCGGACAGGCGACAATTGCAGAAGTTTTAGCGAGATTAAACGCGCCTTGATTTTTTGTCAGCAGGCGGCAGCATTTAACGATGAAATTTATAATGGACTTCTATCACAGCCTTCTTTAAACGATTTACGGCTCATGATACAATCCAACTATGTTAATGTTACCTGATTTCCGCGTCCGGCAGCGAGATTTCCTCCTCGAAATCTCGCGTGCCATTACCGCCCAGCTTGATCTCGGTGAGGTCTTGAAGCGTGTCTTGAATGCGTCTGTTGTGATGCTGGCCGGGCAGGTCGGCCTCATTGCGCTGCGTGAGCCGGATAATCTGTTTTACACCCGCGCCATCAGCGGTGTAGAGTCCATCTTAACTCCGATGCTGAATAATCATCTCTTCACGCTATTTACCACCGAAGAAGAAGGGATGGGGACGGAAATCTTTGATGAAAAACTGCGGTTGATGGCAGCAGACATTGACCCACGTTTGCGTCAGTCGGTGGCACTGCCTCTGACGTTTGCGAGCGAGCCGCTTGGTTTGATGATTGTTTTCCGCACGTTTCGCGGTAATGCCAGCGCCAATGACATCCAGATTTTGCAAAGTTTTGCCGATCAAGCAGCGATTGCGGTGCATAATGCCCAGCTTTATGAAAAGATCGACCAAGAGCGCCGTCAATTAGCCGCTATCCTCGATCACAGCGGCGACGGGGTGATGATCCTCAGCCCAGATTTGCACATCCAGCGGATGAATCGTGCGCTGGAAAGAATGACAGCGTGGAATGCTGGCGAGGTCGTGGGACTACCGCAAGGTAAAGTTATTGTCTGGCAGCGGCTGGAAAATACCGATCTACAACATGCCTTAAATCAAGGTTGGCCTTTTTCGCCCTCATCCGGCGCATCTTCGCAGACAGCGTTGTATGTCGAGGGCGATCTAAAACGGCGCGATGGACTCACTTTAAGTATCGGCATCACCTACGCCCCACTGCTCACAGCAGATAGTCGTCTGGCAGGCATTATCGCCAATATCCGTGACATCACCAATTTCCGCAAAGCCCAAGAAATGCAAAATACGTTTGTCTCCGTCATTTCCCATGAACTCAAAACCCCTGTAGCCATCATCAAGGGCTATGCTGCCACGCTGCGCCGCACAGATGTAGATTGGGATCCTACCGTCATGCAGGATAATTTAGGTGTCATCGAAGATGAAGCTGACCGTCTGACCGCGCTCATTCAAAATCTGCTTACCGCCAGTAAACTCCAGACCGAGCGCCAGATGAGTCTTGATCTAGGGGAGGTTTGGCTAGACGAATTAGCGGCGATAGCGATGGAACGCTACAGTGGTCAAACCCAAAAACATCGCTTTATCCTCAATTTCCCACCTGATTTTCCCGTTATTCAAGCCGACGAAGTACGCTTACGACAGGTGATTGATAATTTACTCAGCAACGCCGTAAAATATTCACCAAATGAGGGTGAAATTGAGGTCGGGGGGAAGTTCGACGCACAGACTGTCACGGTTTATGTACGCGATCAAGGCGTAGGCATTGCTGAAGATGATCAAGTGCGCGTCTTTGATCGCTTCTTTCGTGTTGACGGAAAACTTAGCCGGAAAACGCAAGGAACGGGGTTAGGGTTATTTTTATCGAAGGCGATTATCGAAGCACACGGCGGCAAAATTGATGTAGAAAGTAGTCCGGGCGTGGGTTCGACCTTTTATTTCGTCCTTCCCCGTCGATAATTAATCGGATGATATAAACCAAACAGGGACTCAGATAATCAGTAAATCGAACCCTTTCTTTTTACTTTTTGCTTTTCCTTATAGCCTTTAAACTTAGGAGAATAAATGGCAGCGACTTCACAAACCACGATTCGATGTTCGGCGTGTGGGCAGCCTTTTGGCGCGACACTTCGTACTTATCTTGATGCCGCAGAAGATCAACAGAGCAAACTTCTGCTGCTGACTGCACGGTTAAATACAGCACAATGCCCCAACTGCGGCACCATGAATACGATTGCCGTTCCCCTGCTTTATCATGATCCACCTAAAGAACTGCTCGTCGCTTATGTGCCGATGGAACTCAACCTAAACAAAGATCAACAAGAAAAGATGATCGGCGATTTAATGCGCGAACTGCCCAAGACCAACTTTAAGGGCTACATGTTCGCGCCCAAACGGGCATTGACCATGCAAGGCTTGATTGATCTTGTTCTGCAATCGGATGGTGTAACGCCGGAGATGATGGCACAGCAGCGTGAACGGGTGCGTTTGGCACAAGAATTGGCGGAAGCCGCCGAAGCCGATCTCCCGGCGTTGGTCAAAAACCACGACAGGGACATCGACGAGCGCTTTTTCCAAACACTGACGATGATGGCGCAGCGCGCACTCGAAGGCGGCAGACCCGATATCGCACAACAGATCATCGTCACCCAAAGCCAAATCGCGGAACTCTCGACTTATGGGCAAGAACTCCTGCGTCAGCAAGAGGCGCAAGAACGCATTCTCGAAGAAGTGGCGGATGAAATTCAAAGATTGGGAACACAAGCGCAGCGGGCGGATTTCCTCGCTTTAGCCCGTAAATATGCCGATGAGGATGATTACCTCCAAGCGCTCGTCGGGTTGGCGCGTCCGGCTTTCGATTATACCTTCTTGGAAGAAATGAGCATGGTCATCGCCCAAGCCCCAACTAATGAACATGAAAGCTTAAACGCCCTACGTGACCGCATACTCGATCTAACACAAGCCATCGATCAGCAGAATCAAGCGGCGGTGCAAAATGCTGCGCGATTCTTACAAGCGCTGATGAATGAGCCAAATGTGGATGATGCCATCCGCGCCAATCTCGGTGTGATTGACGATACTTTCATGGCAGTACTCACCACCAATATTCAAGAGGCAGAAAAACATCAAGATGTCGCATCTGCTAACCGCCTCAAGCAAATTTATAATCAGATCATCACCATCATGCAAGAAAATATGCAACCGGAACTGCTTTTCGTCAATCAGTTGCTTTCAGCAGCAACCGATACCGAAGCAAATGCCATGATCGCGGCGCAAGCCAAAGAATATGGTTCAGAATTGCTGGAAGTGATGGATGCGGTAGGCGAAGTTCTTGCGGGGCAAGGCAATGCGGCGCTGCAAAACCGTTTGGCAACGCTGCGTGAAGTAACCGCCCGCGTCTTGAATTAAGGATACAAATCTCAAGCGGTCTCCGTCTTAAGGGCGCGTTCAATGCGCCCTTACATCCTCGTTCCAACAGATAAACACTGGTAAAAACGCCTGCTATTGTGTAGGCTAATCCCCGTTTTGGGTTACACCAATAAACGTAATCTATCGAAATAGAGTGAGGAAATTCATGATGCAAAACAACGTCAGACCCTTGTGGCAAAATGCCGGATTTATATTCTTAATGATGACGGCTTTTTTCGCAGCATTGGTTTCGCTGAATCTAGGGAATGAAGTATCCGCCCAAGGACTCGCTGTTGGTACACCAACCCCAACGCCAACCGATCCATTTTGGCTCGGTTTTATAGCAGCCCGTGACGCGCTTGAAGAAGAACGTTCTATCGATTTAACCTACATCCGTGATTATTCTTTCGACCAATCACAATGGGTGGATGGCATCGAAACCTGCAACGCCGAAGCTGAGGAAAGTGATCTTTTCTTCGGTTGGACTTATACAATCATCAGCGTAACGAATCAAACGTATGAAGTGCGTGTCGCATTTGATCTAAGTATGATCGTCGTGTGCGATCAAGTCACCGTCCCTGCCGAAGCCACAGCCGACCCGAATGCTACGCCGATTGCCGGGCTGCCTACCCCGATTGCCGGGAGTGCCAGTGTTGGCGGCTTTGAGTTGGGTGGGCATGTGGTTGGGCTTTCTGCCACAACCGTCACTTCAATGCGTCAGTCACGGATGACGTGGGTCAAACGCCAATATCGCTATAACTTGGGTGATAGTGGACAAGCTGTCGCGGGACTCATCGCAGAAGCTCGTGCCAGCGGTTTCAAAATCCTGATTGCTGCCGTTGGTAATCCAGCACAAATGACCGATTACAACGCTTATATCGCCAGCTTTGCGACATTTACGGGTGAAGTTGCAGCGGCAGGGGCAGACGCGATTGAAGTTTGGAACGAACCCAACATTGATCGTGAATGGCCTAATGGTCGCGTTAACGGCGGAACCTATACCCAAATGCTGGCGGCATCTTATAACGCCATCAAAGCCCGTAACGCTAACACTATTGTAATTAGTGGCGCACCCGCGCCTACCGGATTCTTCGGAACAGCAGGCTGCACGGCTCAAGGTTGTAACGATGATGTCTTCATGCAGCAAATGGCGCAAGCTGGCGCTGCCCGCTATATGGATTGCGTCGGTCTGCATTATAACGAGGGTATTGTTTCCCCAGCGACCAATAGTGGCGACCCGCGTGGCAACTATCCGACCTATTATTATAGCTCGATGTTGGCGCGTGGTTATGGCTTGTTCGGCGGCAAACCTGTTTGCTTCACTGAGTTAGGTTATCTAACCCCTGTTGGCTATGGGCCATTGCCGGGTGCATTTGCATGGGCGATAGACACATCACTTGATGAACATACAACTTGGTTAGCAGATGCGGTGAGCCGTTCCGCGCAAAGTGGACGGGTACGCTTAGTCATCGTCTGGAATATAGACTTCCGTGTTTATGACAGCGATCCCCAAGCAGGTTATGCCATTATCCGCGCCGACAGTTCCTGCCCCGCCTGTGCCGCATTAGGACGTGTGATGGGTGGCAGCTAAATCAGTCTTGAGCCACGCGCTTTAAACGTGGTCTCATTTCCTTAAACAAAAACAGGTCGGGAAGACTATTTATCCCGACCTATTTTCTTTTATCTTTTCATTTACATGAAGTTAATCTCCGGCAAGAGGACTTTCGACTAAACCATATTTCTGAAGGCGGGAGAAATATTTACTGAGTACTGGATGCCCATGATCGTTAAAATGGCCTTTGACTTGTGTGCGGTCAAGCTGCGCGGAGGAATGAAGCGTTTGTAATTCTGGAGCAAAACGCCGAAGTTTGCGGCGATGTTCCCAACCTTCGAGCAAATCTCCCAATCTGCCACCCAAAAGCAGTTCTATGCCGCGCTTGCTTAATGCCCAAATGTTCCCTAGCGGGGATTCTTTTTCGCCGTAAAAAGGAAAAGTCGCATTCGGCAGGTGCTCATCCGCCCATAAGTTAATACACCGCATCTGATGATACAACCCATGACCATAAAGCGGCACCATTTGGGCAATTTCATGCGCGATAAATAAATCCCGCCGCTGCTGTTCCAGCACGTTTTCCGCCAGCACATAATTTGGGCAGACGATGACCCCCGCCCTCACCTTCACAATTTTTACTAACACTACCGCAAACAATCGCGCAATCCAAACGCGCCCGACAGCCGTCACAAGCAGATAATCAAGATCATCCCCTTCATGAGCATTGTGCATCGCCAGCGCCCCGGTCAACGCGACCATCCGCACAAACGGCAGTCGTGCCAACCATCGGCCATAATGTAGCGACTGCGGCCATAAATGCTCGGCAGCGAGTTCGCGCTCTAAACGATTTGCGATAATCTCTTGCTTATCCACACAAGCAAAATATCCTCGCTCTTGCACCAATACCTCTGCCAAGAAACGCGAATTATGAAGGGCGGTTTCAATCCGATCCAAAGTGACCGGTTCATCATAAATAAGAAAATGATGGATTTCCGCGAGAGTTAGTGGGAAATTAAATACATCCGCGTATAGAACTGTCTTTAGAATAGCATTCTCAATCCGTTCCATACGAACAAAATCCCTCTCGTTGCTAGCCAACAATATCTAATATTCGTTATTTTTACAGCATTTGGATGACTTGTTATGCTATTCCCAAAACCACAACCATGTATTGGCAAATTGGCACGTCGAATTCGCAAGATCAAAGTTAATCAAGACATTGCCAACTGCACCATCAACAGGCTCAATCGTCAAAGCGCCTTGATAAATATTGTTCACGTAGTAATGCAAGAGATCGCCCTGAACGATGACCAAAAGACGATTAGGGCGCAGCACATCCAGCCCGTCTCCCTCATAAAATAAGCCCGGATTAAACAGATCGCCACGTCGTTCAGAAATGCCATAAGCACCGCTGCTATCAAGATAGGCCACCATATAATTGCTTTCTTCGGTTGATCTCAGCAGCAAACCGCACCCGGCTGTCCCGCCGCTGCTTGTCAACGTCACCGTTGTTTCAAGAACAAAATTACCAAAGGTCACGCCGCGCCCTAATCCTTGCTGGGCGACACCTTGAATTGCGCTGTCCACAAAACTTTCTGGAATGGTAAAAGCAAGCTGCCCACCAGCCGGAATCACATGCCGACGTTCCAATTCCTGCACGGTCAGCGTGGTATCGCCAGTTATTAAACGCTCTGGGACGACATAAACCCCATTGATGTCGAGGGCTTGGGTAATCGCAAAATCATCGAAATTGACCGTCGCTTGGCTGCCAACAGCCTCTTCAGTTTCAACATAAAGACCAATTTGACCAGCGGTTGTGATCGTCTCATCATTGATATGACCGAGAAGCGCACCATTATAAAATAGATCAAAGCCTACACCGTTTGCCAATGTCCCCAGCGTAAACGGGAGCTGCCCAGCAACAATCGCCGGATGCGTACTCCAATCGCGTAAAATTTGTTCCTGTCCGCCGGATTTTAAGCTGAAGCGCCACTGCCCCCGATTATCCACTGCGAACACATAATAATCGTCATCCGTTTGGCGGAGCGTTATCCCAACAATCCAAAGATTACGGCTGGTCACTTGGCTAACACGCACCTCAGTGTAAAAATCCTCTGGCAACGAGCCAGCATCAGCAGACGCAATACCAACCTCGCCAATCCCTTCCAATAAGAGAGCGAGTTCGCCACCGCTAACACGGACATTCAGCGAGTCAGATTGTGCCTGCCAGTTTCCGATTTCGTCAAACGAATCACGCGCCAAGACAACCGAATATCCTGGTGTCATGGTCAATTGATACGTTCCAACGGAGCCAGCAAAGCCAGACACGATCACTTGATACTGTCCGGTACGAGGGATAGTGATGCCTTCCAACAGCGCATTACGATTCCCCGGATAATAAAGATCATCGTTGGAAATCACTTCTTCGCTGTCAGAATTCAGGAGTTGGAGGAAAGGGTCAAAACCTTCAGTGGTCGCCTCTACAAAAACCGAGATAAAAGCACCTGCCCCCGCGCTAAACGTCCACGCTTGTGTTGCACCAATCGTAATCTCTCCAGTGACGGGCGTAAAGAACGGCAGTGCATCCTGCGCGAAGGTTGGCACAACCGACAGCACAAGCGTGAACACAAATATCATGCAAAGCTTAGCTTTTAGAGCCTGTAGTTTACGAACAACCATCATCAACTAAGCGTGGGCATCCAGCGAGGGAAGAGCGCTTCCAAACGAGCAAGTACAGTTTCAAAGTGTTCAACCGTCATCTCTGCCCCATCAATTCCCCGTGCCGCTTCCGCCATTTGTACACGGCGCTGCTGTCCGGCTAAACGCATATCCCGTTGTTCGGGGGCTGCGGTTGCTGTACGTGACGGACGGCTCAAGCGGGTAAAGCGCCCGGATTGATTCAATTCACGAAATTTATCCGGCGACATCAATGTATAAAGCGGCAGATAGACATCATCCTGCTCCAACGAGATTGCCACAACATGCCATCCTTTTGGCGCACGCGCTCGTTTTTGAATTTCAAAATGCCACATCAGCACATTAATTTGCTGGCGAGGGTCAATCTGGCGTTCAACTTTGCCCTTAGCGAGAAATTTAATTTCGGCGGAATTCACCTGGACAAAACGTGTCGCTTTCCAATAACGCTTGAGGACTTTTTCCATTTGCTGCATTAGTATCGCGCCCAAGATTAAGCTGCCTATCCCGGCGATAAAATTCAACCCCGCACTCGGAAAAATGATATTCAGGATAATGTAAAGTAGCACAATACTGATAATCAAAATCACCAGCAGTACAAGCCCAAGCGCTACGGGTTCCGGGTCTACTGGAAGTGTAAGTGTCTCTTGGTCACTTGGGGTAATCAAAGTTTCTTTAAAGGTCGTCTCTTGCATAGTCGTCTCATCACTCATTGGCGTGTAGCAGCGAAGATCGCTCGTTGGGCTGAAGTCGTACGAAGCACTGCATTTGGATTTAATTGATCGTCTAAGACATCGATAATTTTAAAACCAGAGCGTTGTAAAAGAGTAGCAACAGCTTGAGTGGGATACGCCCGTAGCACACGGTTGGTTTCATCCCGCCGCCACGCATCATCCAACAGATGAAAAACAGTATAATCACCCGTATAAACCTGCCGCTCGTAGTCATAACTATTTCGCAGAAAAACACCAAGATCAGACTCATTAGTGATGATCTGATCGCCCATTTGTCCGCGCTGCGCCAGTCCACCAATTGTATGCAGATCAAAGATAAAAATCTTACCTATGCCTAAATGGCTGTGAACATTCTTAAAGACTGCTTCCAAGTCCTTCAGGTTCTCCAGTTCATTCATCACATCCAGCGCCAATACCATGTCATAACTATCCCTAACATTCAAAGCCCGAATATCCTGCTGCTGCAAAGTAACGCTTAGGTTTTTATCAGCCAGCTCATTTTGCAGGATGGTCAGCATTTGCGACGACGAATCGACACCTGTAACGGTGTATCCTTGCCGCCCGCCCGCCAACCAAAGTAAACTCGCTCCAGTACCACAGCCGAGATCAAGGATTCGCCGTCCGAGCCATTCATTTTGTTGAGCATAGGTCAGCAGGCGTGGCGTAATCGCTGTGGCAAATTGCCCCATGCCGATCCGGTCATAAATGGGCGCTAAGATTTCATAATCCTTGGGCATAATTCTCACGTTTCTGGTATGGATAGCAGCAATTACCCAAGTTAAGGTAACACAAAACCGATGGATTGGCTATTGTCGCCGATCACTCTAATCTACGGAATTCAATCCAGTAATGATCGGCAAAAAGCGCAAGAGGAGAAATCCGAGCAAAGGTATTTTCAAGCGATGTAAGCCGCTTCAGTAGGCGGAGACGCTTCTCAATCACGCCATAAACATCGCTGGGCGGTAAGAATAAGCCCAATGGTTCGAGATGAATACGCTCAAAATATGGGGCAAAGTCTTGCGTGATGCGGCGTATCGTTGGATACGAAACCGTAATCAAGGTTACGGAATCTTCCAGCTGAAAGGGCGTATTTTTGCAAAGGCGGCGGGTTGCTGTTTTAAAATCGCCGTGTGCGCCGTGCCACAGCATCTCCCAAATGCAAAAAGGCGACATGATGCCTAAAGCGACCACCCCACCGGGCTTGACCTGTTCCGACAACCATGCGGCTAAAGGTTTCCAATTGGACAGGCAATTTAGGGGGCCGAAATTCGAGAATACGCCATCCAACAAAGTTGTAGGGGCGACTCGGCGAGTCGCCCCTACGGACTGCAAATCCAAATATTCAACTTTTATCAGCGGATTTCCGCCCGCCTTCCCCCGCGCCGCATCCAGCATTTTTGCGCTGGTATCCGTTGCCATAACATTTACGCCGCGTTCAGCCAAATAGAGCGCATCCTCGCCCGTCCCGCAGCCAAGTTCCAACACATGATCGCCCGCACGAAAATGCGAATCTAATCGCGCATGTACCCGTGAACGGAGAATTTGCCCAATTTGTGTATGGGTAAAATCACCATCGTAGGTGGGCGCGAGTGCATCAAATGCTTGCGGTTTCGGGTTCAGCATGTACTTGATGCCCTTGATTTTCTGCTTGCCCTTTGGTGAATTCCATCCCAATACGCCCAATTTTGGCATTTGCCCATAATTTTATCCGTCGCTTCAAGGCGACATTACCTTGAATCCGCGCCCGATTCAGCGCAACCTCGCTCACCATCCAGCGCGTGGCAAAGCTATAAAATCGGCGCGAATGTCTTCCCGCGACGGTCAAATCACGATCACTGCGCTCTTCCCAATCTTTGTCACTTAAAATGCGACTCTCGACTTCGGCGTAATAATGTGTCCCTTTGATGGGATACGCCACCGTCGTCAGAAAAATATCGGGATTACTGATTTTGAGATGTGCGACGGTTTCTTCTAAATCGGTGATGGTTTCACCGTCGTAGCCCAGCATGATAAACATGCCAGTTTCGATGCCGTAGCGCTGCAAAAGATGAGTCTTTTCCTGCACATCTTTGACCTGCACCTTACGCTGCATCGCATCGAGTACCTGCTGACTACCACTTTCGCTGCCGTTCCACAGCCGGAAACAGCCCGTCTCTGCCAAAGTCTTGACGACTTCTTCATTTAGGCGATCAGCGCGGCTGATGCACTCAAAGGGGATGCGGACTCCACGCTTTTTGAGTTCCTCCGCATATTGAAAAAACCAACGAAAGTTGATCGTAAATACATCGTCGGCGTACCAGATTAAATCGGGGTTGTAGCGCTCTTTAATCCAAAGCACTTCATCGGCAGCATCCTGCGGCGTGCGGCGGCGGTGGGTGTTGCCATAGACGCTGTGACTACACCATGTACAGGTATATGGGCAGCCTCGCGCCTGAATGACCGAGATTGAACTCATGCCGTGATTGTCTTTCCACACACGCATATAAGCTGGAATGTCGATGGCTTCTCGATCAGGCCAAGGATGGGCGCTTAAATCAGCAATCTGCATTCGCGGCAGCGTTTCGATCAACTTATCATCATCTAAATAGGCGATACCATTGATGGCTTCTAGCCCATTCATGCCTTTTTGTGCCAGATGCGTCAGCAACTCCTCAAGTGTAAGCTCGCCCTCACCTTTGACAATAATGTCTGCCCCGAAACGCAGATAATCCTCAGCATAATACGGCGGTTCGGGACCCCCAAGAATCACAATTGAGCCGTTTTCTTTGCAAAACCGGATCATCTTGAGCGCGTTGCGTTTGGTCATCATGTTGACGTACAGCCCGACTACAGATGGCTTCTCGCGCACAATCAGCGACTCAAAATCCGCCATCGCGCTAAAGGTGCTATCGAATACGCCCACCTCAAAGCCCTTGCTCTTGAGGTACGATGAAATATACAGTATCCCCAACGGCGGATACGGCTTCATAATTTTTTGTTCATGCGGGTCTTCATACAGAAAGTACCCGTGTGCGAGGAGAATATCCATAAAAGTTCTCAGTTTTTAGTTGTTAGCCGTTAGTTTAACCCGCAAGTACCTCTTTTGAAGGAACAATCGCTGTGCGTACTACCTCTAATACGAATTCGCGGGCACTCAGGATTTCCAACAAGACAGGTTCATTATTTTCAGTGACATGCAAAATAGACTGCCCCACCTGCTCGGCATGATCGACTTTTTTGCCTTCCGC